>RGZB01000030.1 GCA_010031735.1 Pseudomonadota bacterium
TGATCTGTTTGCGGGCGATTTCTTCGATGCGTTTCACGCCCAGGTCGGGCCCGCGCACTTCACCGGCGATCACCAGCGTATCGGTCGTTGCCAAGCACTCTACCGCCACGCGGGAGTATGGGTCTTCCGTCAGATAGGCATCAAGCACCGCATCGGAAATCTGGTCACACACCTTGTCGGGGTGGCCTTCGGAAACGGATTCACTGGTAAAAACATAGTCGGTAAGTTCAGAGCGGCGTGTCACGGAAGTATCCTTTTATAAATAAGCAATGCAGTTTGTTTTAACGTTTTTTCCCCGAAGCGCAAGTCTCCGGGCGGTATAGCGCCAAAATCAGACAAATTATCGCTGGGGTTGCTGCTGCGTCAGACAGTGGATAGTACCGAGTCCCCATACGAGGTCACGGGCGCCAATGCCCACCACGTCGTGTTTGGGGAACAAGGCCGAGAGCAAATAAAGCGCCTCCGTATCTGCCTTGTCGTTGAACACCGGCACCAATACACTCTTATTGGTAATCAGGAAGTTAGCGTAGCTAGCCGGAAGCGGTTGTCCTTCATACACCACGGGGGAAGGCATCGGCAGTTCGGCAATATTCAGTTGCCGGCCACGCGCATCCCTGGCTTTTGCTAGGCGCTTGATATTATCCTGCAGCAATTGGTAGTTCGGGTCGCGTTTATTATCCTCACGCACCACCACCACGGTATCCTTAGAAACGAAGCGTGCCAGATCGTCCACGTGGCCATGCGTGTCATCGCCGTGGATGCCTTTGCCGAGCCAGATCGTATGGGTGATCCCGAGATAATCATGGAACACTTGTTCATAATCCTTTCGGGTGAAGCCAGGGTTGCGCTCCTGCACTTTGGAGAGCAGGCATTCTTCGGTGGTGAGCATCGCGCCCTGCCCGTTCACATCGATCGAGCCGCCTTCAAGCACGACGGGGATTTGTTTCCCGTTCTTCTTTAGGATCGGTGTCACGGTCTTCACTTTTTGTGAGCCCGCTGCGAATGCCGCAAGCTTGTTGTCGCGCTTCCAATTGTCGTATTTCGCCCAGGCGTTGAAGCGGAAATCGAGCGCAAGCATCTCTTTGCCCTTCTTCACGAAGATCGGGCCACAATCGCGCATCCAGCCACGGTCAGTTGGCACAATATAGAATTGCACCTGCTTCATATCCACACCGGCGAGTTTGCAAAGTTTGCTCGCTTGGCTTTTTGCTTTTGCATCTTTGACGATGAGATACACTTTCTCACTCTGCGAGATCAAGCGCACCATCTCCACGAACACGAACGGGATCGGCTCGAACTTGCCTGGCCAGTCTTCTTTATTATGCGGCCACGAAAGCCATGTGCCAGAGTGGGCTTCCCACTCTGCCGGCATGCGGAACCCTTTGAGCACTTCCGTTGACATTAATCGTCGATCCGCTTGGTGATGGCACCATAAGCGTCGATGCGGCGATCGCGCAGGAATGGCCAGTGCGTACGCGTGATATCCGTCAGTTCCGGATCCACTATCGCAGTCAATATCTCTTCTTTCTTGCTGCCCGCCTTGGTGAGTATCTTACCCGAAGGGTTGCTGATGAAGGAATTGCCGAAGAATTCGATACCACCGTGTTTATCACCGATATGGCTCTTCTCATAACCGATGCGGTTCGCCGCCGCCACATACACACCATTTGCAATCGCATGCGAGCGCTGGATGGTTTCCCATGCATCCGCCTGCACCGCGCCATATTCCGCTTTCTCACGCGGATGCCAACCGATCGCCGTCGGGTAAAACAGCACGTCTGCGCCTTTCATGGCCGTCAGACGCGCACCTTCCGGATACCACTGGTCCCAGCAGACCAGCACACCGATCTTGCCATAGCGGGTCTTCCATACATTGAAACCGAGGTCGCCCGGTGTGAAATAGAATTTCTCGTAGTAAAGCGGATCATCCGGAATATGCATTTTGCGGTAGACCCCGTTGATCGAACCATCGGCATCGATGATGACCGCCGTGTTGTGGTACAGGCCAGCCGCGCGTTTCTCGAAGATGGAGTTGATGATGACCATCTTGTGCTGTTTCGCTTTCACTTGCAGCGCTTTCGTCGTAGGGCCATCGATCGGCTCCGCGAGTTTGAAGAACTTGTGGTCTTCGCTTTGGCAGAAATAGAGCGAGCCGAACAGTTCTGGCAGGCAAAGCACTTGCACACCTTTCTTTGCCGCCTGATCGATGAACGACAGTGCTTTCTTCAGGTTCTTCGCCTTATCCTCGACCATCGCCATCTGTACGATGCCGATGGTGAATTTGCCGGTCTTGTTGGTCGCGGTTTTCTTTGCCATGGCCCACTCCTGTTATAGAAGGGACAGCTTGTACAAGTTTTTGAGCGCTGTGCAATAACTTTTTGATGGCTGAAGCCTAGAGATTCTCGGCATCCATGCCGAATTTATCCTTGAGGAATTTTTTCTGCATCTCTGAAAGCCCATCACCGAAACCTGAAAGTACGATCTCGCCATACTGCATTATATTCAGCATCGTGTCCTTCTTGAGCGCCTGCTGGCGGAGCGCTTTCACTTTATCCGCACTTGACCACAATACGAAAAAGCAGGGCTTATCCTGCTGATCTCTGGTGTAGATGATATAGAGCTTTTTCTGCTCCGCACGTGGGACGATGCCGCGCATGCTACGTAGGCTCACCTGGCACTTTGGCCAACTGCTTAGGCACCTCACGCACCTCGAGGCCGAATCCTTTCACCATCGTAGGATCCGGGAGTTCAGTGCGCAGCATCACGCTCACGCCATCCGTGACCTTGGTTTTCTTGAGTGCCTCACCAAGCAGGTAGTTAATGTTTTTATTGTTGAGCGTTGCTGCAAGATCGAGCACATCTTGCGTGATCTTTACCTGCGGGTTGGCAAGCACACGTCTCACGATCGCGTCAGCTTCCCGGAACACGGCTTCGTAAAGCGGGGTACATACACGTGCAGGATCGGTCATGGGGATGATATGGAAGGCATTCACGTCCGCACGGGGGAATCGCAGCACCTGCTCTACCATCTTCATCGCCGGATAGGTCGGTGGAATCATCGCGATCGCGCTCGAGATGCGCTCTGCCGAGATATCCGCACCATGCCTTGAAAGCAAATCTTCCAGAATATCCGGGCGGTGGTATTGTACTGCAAGGCTGAATTCGGTTTCCGGCTTAGGTTCCTTACCGTGCATAGCGCATAGCTCGAAGGTGATCGGCTGTGTGGCCTGCTCTATTTTGATGGCTTCTGCGAGCGCTTTGAATATATGCCCGAAGTGCTTACCGGTACAATACGTGTTAGGAGCCACTAGCGTGATCACATTATCGTCCGGTACCGCAATCTCATTCCAGAAGCGTGCTTCCTCTGTCAGCGGTTCACCCAAGGCAGTCGCACGGATCGTCTCCACTTTACCGTGCTTCACATCCGCACTATTCCAGAAGAAGGGAACGGTCTTGAGTGCTGCCATACGCCCTTCATATTCATCCCCAAGCCAGAATTCGGCCTGTGCTTCTGGATCCTGCAGCGCAAGTTTGCTGCTTTGCGCCTCTACCCCTGTTTTGCCCGTGCGCATGAAGCGCAGCAGCATCGCAGCAGCGGGGCCCTGTCTTCTGCGTGCCATGAATTCATCTGCATCACCCACCATTTCCCGCTTTGCTTCGCGGGTCGAACCCAACCGGTCTTTCTCTTCATGCGTGCCGGAGGTCAGGAAGAAGCCATTATCCACGATGGCGCCCGCGATCTGGCGTTTAGGATCGCAGAGTATCTTAAGTGCATGCATGAGATCCCCCACCACGACCACATCATAGCGTGGCTTTGGAAAATACATCGCGGTGAACGTATCAAGAGAGGTTTCGTGACCAGAGTTATCTTCGACGACAAGAACAGTTAATACCATATTACTATTTGTATAAAATTATGAATATATAGCAATATAGCGCACAATACCTCCTTAACTCAAGGGTAATAAGCTGTGCCCTTAGGCAGGCTTTTTGACAGTCTGGTCACGAACTTATATAACAGCACATCCCTTGGTTGTGCACCCGTAGCTCAGCTGGATAGAGTACAAGCCTCCGACGCTTGGGGTCACAGGTTCGAATCCTGTCGGGTGCACCATTGCTAAGTCCTCACTTGAGGATTTAGCAATGGTAATTCTTAACGGTGAGAACCTCGTTCGACAAAATGCATGGCATTTTGGACGGCGAAGCCGCCCGGAGGGTGAGTAAAAGTGTTACGCTTTTACGAATCAATCCTGTCGGGTGCACCAAGCTTCGTGCCAAGAAGCCATCCTCTATTTTGCGATTTCTATCATCACTTCATTGCGGCGCAGGAAGGGTAGTGTCCATGGTGGGTTGAAGAAGGCATAGGTTGGTTGCGAGAGTGCTGTGAGTTTTTTGTCTGTGATGAATGTATTTAATGCGTTGGTATGTTCTTTGAGGCTATCTTCGCCAGCCATTCCAGAAAACCGTATAACAACAAAACGCTTGTCCGGAATCTTTTTTATCCTTACTGCATCATTATTAGGCTTTGGAAGTGTGTCTAACGTATAGTTGGCGGGCATTACAAAGCGCACTTTCCAACTATTGCGAGCGCCCTCCTGTGTAACAGGCGCGGTCATAGCGATTTTCTCGGAAGGTTGCTGAATAACCGGCGCGGTCATTGCCACATTCTGTTTTGGAACATTGTTGCCGAAGATATAATCGGCGATGATACGGAAACCCTTATTGATTGACTCCTCGCGCTCGCCCGATACTTCCGCCTCGGCTACGATCATTGGTGTATAATCGCGAATTTGGATATTGCCCTTTGATTCCACTACATCGTATTTGGCTTGTTCGACATTACTCACGATTGGGCCCCATGCAGCTGCACCAATAACTGCTATACCTGCGATAATCCATAACATGTGTTTCCTCATTTTTATACGTCTCAATTAGCTGATGGGAAATGTCTTCCGTTTTGGGCTTGGGGACACTTTAGCAATTTCCGCAAGACTTGTATAACGTCAAGAAATTGCATCAAGCGGTTCGAGCTTTTTCTGCACGGGTGCACCATTGGCGTTTATATTGTCTGGTTGAAGCGATGCGGGATACTATGCGTCTGACTTCAAGGATTGCATGCACTGCAGTGCATTTGCGGGGCGGCTTTTAACCCATCTGCTCTGGATTGCTTCTCTTGATGATCGCATCGGGTGCACCCATAGATCTCGAAGGCAACCATTTTGGTAGGCTGGTCGCAATACTCGCAGCGCAGGCCATTTTCACTGCGTATCTTCCCCCAACCTGGAGCGCTGCATTTCGGACAATCGGTTGCAAGGCGTTTGGCAAGCTGCGTTGCAAGCTCACCGATAACCGCCATACGCGAAGGATTATATTGCGCCCGCATGTCGGTTTCAGCCCATACCGTGCCGGCATGAGAACGGTCCTTTGCTTTCTTGAAGGCATCTTTTAGGGCCGGCCATGTGTCGAGGTCTTTATAGATAGGTGTTTGGGTCTCCCGATCATTGGGCCTTAGGATGAGCGCATGGCTGGGGAATTGGGCCGCTTCCGCAAAAGAGCGCAATTCCTTCATCGATGTCACGGCTTGCATGTGATAGTTGGTTTTCTCGCTCACATGCGTCATATGAAGCTCAAAACCGCGCTTTCGATCGATAAAATATAATATCTCCTGATCGCATGGCAGAAAGGGAATCTGTGGATGGGGGCCAAAGCTCCCCTCGCTGCCCAGGCAATACTCTACTTTATCTCCCAGCATTTGGAATGCCCACAGGCATTTACGACGCGCACATTCCATCGGGCTTCCATCGCGTTCAACTTCACCGGAAAAAGTCCCCATAATATCGGTATTCAATTGGTATTCCAGTACGCCTGCCCCCAGAATGTCCAAGAAAGGTGCTGCAACCGCCAGGGATTTCGCGTGTTTTGTTGGCAGGATGATGCAACTTCCCTGATAGGCTGAGCGCATGCTATTCTGGCTTATAGGGCAATGACGAGTGATGCAGGTTGATCTTCAGCCTGCCTTCTTTATCTTCGACATAGCCAAAGCTATACTCCACCTTGATTTCCTGCCCATCGGTTTTAGTGAAGTAGTAATTGCCCTGTGCGAGCGCACTATCACAATCTATCGCAATCCCATGATTCTCAAAGCGCACTTTGGTGTAGGGTGCCAGTGCGAAGCCTTTATCTTCAGGCTCTTTTCCCCCTACGAAATAAGAAAGGGCCTCTTCTTTGGTATCCCGGAATTGTACTTGGGAGGCCTTAGTGGGTTTGAAAAGCACCGGTCCCAGATCGTAAGCATAAAATTTGTTGATGTGGTTTATCGCGGCTTTTTCATGATCCTCTGCCTTTCCGATCGTGACGATGCCGTCACCCCACGCTTTCTGAGCCGCCAGAATTTCTTCTTTGGTAATTTTATGGTGCCCCGTGCTGCACTGCCCTGCATAAACAGGGCCCGTAGCAAGCGTGAGGACAGCGGCAGTTATGAGCAGTAATGTTTTCATAAATTCTCCTTTTTTGTTAGTGGGTGGTTAACAGATGGGACGCGAGGGCATAGTAAAGCGGAATGCCGAGCGTAACGTTGAAGGGAAAGGTGATGGCGAGCGACATCGGCACATAAATCGCCGCTTTCGCCTCTGGCAGTGCGAGCCGCATCGCGGCCGGCACAGCGATGTAGGAAGCGCTGGCGCATAGCACCGTAAAGAGTGTTGCTGTTCCCGCATCGAGACCTATCAACGCACTGAGACCCAGACCCACACATGCACCGATCAACGGCATATAAAGCCCGAAGAGTGCGAGCGGCCATGTGAAGCCCTTTAGATGATGCAGGTTTTTCGACACCAAGAGTCCCATATCCAGCAGGAAGAGGCAGAGGATGCCCTGGAAAGGAGCGCCTAAGAAACCTTCTACTTTATCCATGCCGGGCTGTCCGGTAATCCAGCCGATGATGAATGCGCCGAAGAGGAGAAGAATGGCGCCGTTCGTGAAAATCTCACGTGCCAGCTTCTTTTCTTCCTTCGTATGTTTGGTCTTTGGGTTGGCTTTGTGTGCGATGAATAAGCCAGAGAAAATTGCGGGCGCTTCCATCAGCGCGAGAATGGCGACGATGTAGCCTCCGTAGATGACTTCGTTTGCCTTAAGGAATGCCGAGGCCGTAACAAACGTCACCATGCTGATCGAGCCATAATGGGCAGCTACCGCTGCGGCGGTGGTGCTGTCTAGTTTAGTGGTCAGGCGCAACAACCCATACCCAAGGAATGGCTGCAATAATCCCACCGCCAATCCAGCTAGGATGGTGCCGATCACCTCGCCGTTCAGATCATGTGTGTTTGCAATCGCCACGCCTCCTTTGAATCCTATGGCCATCATCAGGTAGATGGAAAGATAACGGCTGATACTGTCCGGTATCTCTAGGTCCGATTTGAAGAAGCCGGCTATTATGCCGAGTGAAAAAAATAAAATCGCGGGAGAGAGAAGATTCTGACTGATGAGATGTAATAATTCCATGAAGGCTCCATTGATTGGTTGCCTCTTATTAAAACATCTTCTTTTATGCGTAAAATTAATTGTTTTTATGTAATTGATGATTTATATTTATAGATATGCCCTTTCATCTGGATAGTGTCGCGCTGAAGAGCTTCATCGCTATTGCTGAGCGTGGAACCTTCAGCCATGCGGCTGAGGTCGTAGGGAGAACGCAATCCGCCGTAAGCCTGCAGATTAAAAAGCTCGAGCAATCGCTAGGCTGTTCTTTGTTCGAACGCACCAGCCGCAGCGTCAAACTCACCGAGCAAGGAGAAATCTTCCTCAGCTATGCAAAACGCATCATCGAATTGCAATGGGAGGTGCATAGCCGCCTTAGAGAACCGGATATCGAAGGGGAGATTAAACTGGGCACGCCGGAAGATTTTGCAACGCATTACTTGCCCGAGGTGCTCGCCACCTTCCGTAAAAATCACCCGCGGGTGCAACTGAACGTCTCCTGCGATTTAACACTTAATTTGCTTCAAGGATTTGATCGCGGTGAATTTGATGTCATTCTGGTTAAGCGAGATCCTAAAACATCCAAGAGCGGGATTAAGGTATGGCGCGAACCCCTTGTATGGGCTGCAGCCAATCACTACGAATTGGAAAATCCTCTTTCTCTCGTACTTTCTCCACAACCCTGCATCTATCGGGCGCGGGCGCTTGCCGCACTGAACAAGGCCAAGAAAGCATGGAACATCGCGTACACCAGTCCGAGCTTGGCCGGCACGTTAGCCGCCGTGCGCGCAGGCCTTGGCATCACCGTACTTCCTGCAAATATGCTGCCAGACGGTGTGCATTCCATCCGCACGCAGAAATTACCTGAGCTCGCCGATGCCGAGATTGCCTTACTCAAGCGGGATGAATTATCCAAAGCAGGGGATGTGCTTGCCGAGCATATAATGCATAGTCTCGAAAGTAAGTAATGCGCGGCTCAATTCGCCAGCTTCTTCTTCATCGCGTCAACGACACCGTGCACGCCTGAGGCATGGGCAAGCGCTCCGAACTCAGAGCGGCCACTCGCAAGCAGGCTTACCCCTTCCACTTTGATGTCATGCACCTGGCACTTTCCAGAAACCTCAGTGAGTAAGTAGTCGGCATGCACGTCGGGTTCGTCTTTTTGTTGGATAAGGGTTTTCGCCTCAAAATTCCCATTCGATGCCGGCACGAAACTGACGAGTTTGATGGCGGTCACATCCATACCGTCTTCCTCGTTGAATTTGGAGATATAGACATGCGTAAGATATTCCCTGTAGGTTTTCAGATATTCGGCCTGCTCGTTCGCTTTAGCCAATTTCCAGTAACGCCCCAGCACGAATTTTCCGATCCAGTCGGTGTCCACTGCTTCTTTGAACGTCTTCGTCAGTTCTTCACGCTTTTGTGCTTCGTTCTTGGTGGTATCGTGGAAAATATCGACCACATGCTTGGTCATGGTATTGGCGAAATTCTCACACGTACCCTGTGCGGCCATAGCAGGGGTGGCGGTCCATAACAAAAAAGCAGCAAGTATCAGTCGACGTTTCATGTTTTTCCTCATTGGAAGGCTTGGTGTTGTAGGTAAGCGGCACGGGTCGCGCTATACGGCTCGAGCGACTCATAGTAGAACTGGTTGATGACCGCTGCATCAGCGTCACGGGTAGAGATGGCATCCGCGCTCAATTGTGCGATCGTCTCCGGCGTGGTCATGAACCAGCCAACCGGGTCGAGGAACCAATCCACTGCAACGCCTGCTGTATCGCGCACCGTGGATGGGCCAGCGAGTGGAAGCACCAGATACGCACCATCCGCCAAGCCGTATCTACCCAGCGTCTCGCCGAAATCGGTTTCTTTGTTTTTGAGCCCATTCTCACCCGCGAAATCATGGAAACCACCAAGACCGAACGTGGTGTTCAGCATACAACGCCAGAACGCGGTGAATGCAATATCAGGATTCAGCTGCAACATTCCGTTCACCACATTCGAAGGCTCACTCAGGTTGGTGAGGAAGTTGCCAATACCCTGGCGACCCTTCTCCGGCACATGGTGATAGACTTCTGCAACCGGTTTGATGACATAACGGTCTGCTCCCAGATTAAAATCAAACACCGCCTGGTTGAACGGCTTGATGGGATCTTGTTTATCGAATGGATCATCGCTCTCAGGCGCTGTTGCGCAGGCGGAAAGAAGCAAAACACATAACAAGACGATATGTTTCATACGATCACTCGTGGGTTTTATGGGTGGATGCGGTGCTGATCAAAAATACACCTGCAAGAATGAGAAAGCTACCGGCAATCTGCAGCGGCATGACGGGCTCGTGAAATACAGTCCAGCCCATGGCGAGGATAAGGATATAGACGATCGCGCTGATAGGTGTTGCCTTGCTGATGCCCATATCAGAAAGGATCGTGAGCCACAGCACGAAACTTGCGACCTCACATAACAGGATACCAAGCATACATGGATTTTGTACGGCCCGGACCAACCAGTCCCAACCAAACGGGATCGCTTGCATCTGTGCAGAAAGCAGCTTCATACATGCCTGATTCAGTACGGTCAGGATCGGGATTCCGGTCCAGAGGAGATAGGAAGATTTACGCCGCATCCAAAAACCCCAACAAGTGTGAGTGTTTGATGACATGGATGTCTTTGGCGTGATCGTCGCCTAGGATCGCGGTATGCAACTCCTTCATTTTCGTCCAGTGGACACGCGGGCGGTAGTGGTGCTCCGCATGATAGCCGTTATTCAGCCAGAAGAAGTTATAGAGTTTGCCGTAGGTGCTTACACCCCACGCGATCGGCAGATCAGGATTGGCTTGGAAATGCTCGTAATACCCCACCATCATCGACATCACATGGCCGAGATAATAGAACGGCAGGAAATAGAGCATGAATTTCCAGTTGATGATGAAGCCGATCGCAAACCACGCGTAATGCGCACCGTCTTCGAACTTTGCCCAGCGCACATCATCGATCTTGCGCCCGCCCTTCATCATTTCCTGATAGATTTCATTCGAGCCACGGAACATACCGAGCAATGAATATTTCCACACCGATTCTGGTGCGCCGTCTTTACCATAGCGATAGATCGAGAACCAGTCGCGCGTGTTGCCATCTTTATCCGGACGATCTGAATTCCCGATATGATGGCGGCGGTGAACCGTCTTGTAGAATTGTTGCGAGAATCCAATGGTCAATGACTCTATAAGACTAAAGGCACGGTTCAGGAGATGGGATTTAAAATAGTTATTGTGCGTGAAATTGTGTGCGACCGATTCGATATTCCATGCAATGCAATAGCTATAGAAAAACCCGAGTGGAACGAGCGCCCACCAGGACAGTCGGGGAAATGCAAAGAGCAACCATATCTGGAAGGCAAAATGCAAAAGTCCCATCGTCACAGGGAACACGTCCCACCAGCTGTGTGCCAGCAGGAAGGTAGGTTTCCTGGGAGCAAGTGTTGTGCTGTTAATCATGTCTTTCCTCGTTTTCCATCGCAAGCATAGGGGCGATGAGCCGCAGTAAGCAGCCCATCACGGGGTTGGTGTGGCGGAACATCATCCAATTCGAATTAAGACCACTCTTCAGGCGCAGTTTATTCTCGTAGCATGCCTGCCCGCTTTGGTAACGTTTGATGCCATGATCCAAACAATATTGAAGATTGTGGAACCAGCTTAAGAAATACAGATTGTGTTCGCGTCCACGCACACCATCCATGCAGAAGAATTTGTCGAGCAGCGTACGTTCGTCCTTGAGCATTACATTCGCAGCGAGCAACTCCTCACCCTGCCAATAGAGTGTACAAAGCGCTTTACCCGGCATGCGCGCCAGTACACCCCGGAAGTACGCCTCGGTGAGTTCCTCGAATTGGAATTCGCTACGTTCTTTCGTGTCTTTATACAGTGCCAGCACTTTTGGCAGTACATCGTCGATATTCGTACGTTCCTCGATGCGGATATGTTCTGCACTCCTCAATTTACGTCGCATATCCTTGCGGGAATTGGAACTCAGGCACGCCATGTATTCGTTAATGGTTTTGAAATTGATCATAAGCTGTGCGGTTGCCATACCTGGGATCGCGGTATAGGCGGGGGCCGAAATCGCCCACAACCTTTTGTGATCCATAGGAATGTCTTTGATACCGATCAGTTTGCAGCCGTTGATATGCGCATAGTGTTCAAACCCTGCAAGTAATTCGGCCGTAAGCGCAGACTTACGCTCTTCGTTTACGCTCGGATGGAAGCCGATCAAGCCGCATTCCGTCTCCGGCGAACCGAGGCACGCAAGCTTCATGGTGAGGAAACGGGGAAAGCGCGTACGTATACGCCGTATAAGCCTGCGCAGTTTACCATCATCCAGTGTCGTATCGAGTGTGTAATCCGTCAGAAACGCCGGCATGGCGGCTACAATCTGCTTATGCTCTTCCACTACCGCATAACACCATGTGAAACCTTGGATGCCTGCCTCTTCCACCGCAAGCAGATAGTCATAGTTCTCAAGCTCGTTGGGGAAGCAGGTATTCCACGCCACTGCATCGATAGCCTGGATAGATTCCACCACGCGTACGTTCCCATGTATACGCGTATCGGAATCACGCGCCGTTTGGGCGGTGAACGAAGGATACCGGATTCCACCGGCATGCGAACTAGGCGGCGTCAACATAATACCTCTCGAAGAACGATGCGGTGAGATCAGCGACTTTGTCGCGCTGCCGATCGACGTGGATCATGTGATAGCTATCCTCGATCCAGTGGAGCTCGTGCGGCGCCACCAGATGCTTGGCAATCGCGATGGCATTGCGCGGGTGGCTTAGATCATCTTTCTCGGCATGCAGGATGAGTGTGGGGGTTTTCACGCGTTTCAGTTCACGTTTCAAAGCTTTCCCGAGGCGCTGCATCTCCACCAGGCTTACTGCCGGGAATTCATCGATGACGCCCTTGGCCTCCGCACCTTGCATGAAATTCCGCAGGCGTTCATCCTTGATGCCAAGGCTTTCCGTTTCAGGATAGGTTTTATCGCGCCAGCTCGGGAAGAGCCGAACCATCATGGGAAGGGCAGGAGAGAATTTGTAAAGCCACGGTGTGTTCCAGCCATCGAACTGGAAACAAGGTGAATAAATGGCTGTTGCACGGATTGTATCCGGTAGACATTGTGCAGCAAGCATGCCGAGTTTCCCGCCAACACAGATGCCCGCCGTATAAACGCTATCGACTTCGCTGCTGAATACCCGCGCCGATTCCACGATACCATCGAGCCAATCCTGCCACGTGCTTTTCTTCAGTGTCTGGTGATCGATGCCATGGCCCGCAAGCAGCGGTGCGTAGATCGTATACCCTTTGCGGTTAAGCGCGCGTGCGATGAATTTCATCTCCGCTGGGATGCCGGTAAGGCCGTGAATCAGGATCACGCCCTTGCCGTTCGTGCCCTCGAGATAGAAACTGAAAGGATCGTTCAATTTCATAACACCGTCAGTCCTTTGTTTTCTTTAGCAAGGAAGCCGAGCGCATGGCAGGTGCTGATCACATGGACACCCGCGAACGCTTGCTCTTCTTTGATCTGTTCATGCAGCGCCTTGATTTTTGTCCAGTGGCAGCGGGGGCGATAATGATGTTCGGCATGATAGCCATTCCCAAACCAAAGCCAGTTATAGAATTTGTTATAGGATGAAACGCCCCACGTGATCGGCACATCGGGGTTACTGCCCAGATGTTCGTAGTAGCCATTGAGCGAAGAGAGGCAGTTACCCAGGTAATAGAACGGCACAAAGAACAGCACCGCCTTCCAATTATACACGAGTGCCAGCAGTACAAAACCGATGAAGCATGCGAGTTCGAACTTGCCCCATTTGGCATCGAACGGCCTGCGCTCTGCGATGTGCCCCGGGATATCGCCCATATCGTCGCGGAAGAAACTGAGGAAGGTATACCCGAACACATTCTCCGGCTTGCCGTCTTTGCCATGACGGTAGATCGAAAGCCAATCGATCGTTTGCCCGTTCGCATCCTGGCGGTCTGAATTGCCCGTGTGGTGGCGCATATGGATCCAGTGATAGAAGGTCTGCGAGAAACCGATCGCGACCGATTCGAGCAAGCTAAACGCATAATTCATCCAGCGCGGTGCGAAATAGGGCGTGTGGATGAAATTGTGTGAGATGCCGTTGATGTTCCAGGAAATAGATATGGCGTAAATGCAGCCGAGCACGCCTGAAAGCCAGAGTGGCCTGCTGTCGAATCCGACGATCAGCCAGATGTTGAAAGCCAGGTGTGCGAATGCCGCAAGCACCGGGATGATATCTTGTTTCGAATGTGCAAATATTTTCATATACCTGTTGCTCCTACACATGCCACACCTGCGGTGATCAGAACCGCACCAATGCCGTGGCGGACATTAACGGGTTCTTTAAAAATCCACGCACCGGCACCCACGATCACGACATATACGAGTGCCATCAGCGGGAATGCGACCGAAAGCGCCACATGCTCAAGCACGACGACCCATGCGACCAATTCCACCGCCCAGAACGCGATACCCAGCCATGTCATCGGTTTTTTCAATGCATCCACAAACCCCGTATCCTGCGCGGCATGTCTAAAACATACCTCACGTGCCGCTTCGGTTACGACACAGAACATAATGAGCGCGAATATGGGAATGGTGAGTGTCATGCCATGGCCTCGGAGAATACATTTAAGAGTGCGTGGTTGGCAGCACTGTTGATGCTGATGCTTTCGCCCGTATTGACCCTGCTATGCGGTTGGTCCATGAAAATTTCAGCGCGTTTGGACAGACGTGTCATCAAACTGCCGGAATAAACCGGTGTCGAATAATCCCCCGTGACATCCGCACCGATGATGCGATGTTTATTGCCGATCGCCTTGATGAGCGAAAGGAGATAGGGAAGACGCATGCGACCCTGATCCCAGTTGGTGATCGCATCCTCGCGGGCCAGTACGTCTTTATCGATGGTCATATACACGGCATCCGTTTTGATGCGCGAGAGCAGGAAATCCGTGAAGTGCTGTTCGCCCATGTTCTGGATGGTCTTCCAATGCAGGTGTCTTTCTTGTTGATCGAAACTCATGCTGACACCGTAGTTCTTTTTCACGCGGCTCGGCGCATGGGCGTAGGGATACAGTTCCAATACACCTTGCGTGAGTAATGGTAGGTTGGCACCCTTCCACTCGGGCAGCCGTAAGTCATGGCTGCATACGCCGATGGTGATCACTTTCTTCACCTGCGAATGTTGAAGCGCGCGGTTCACCCACGAACCACAATGCGTACCCTTTTCGAAATGCACCCAATCCGGGTGATTATCGAAATGGATGAGCGTGATCGGGCCTTTGTGGCGCTCAAGCGCTTGTGCTGCCAAGAAGGCCGTAACATGATGGAAGTCACCCGACCCCATGAAACACAGGCGTGGCTCGTCGTTCGCATGCCATTGCCGGCGGATGATTTCGTGGAACGCATTCAGGCCCGCCCATGTACCCCACAAACGTATATCGCTTGCACTCTGCTGCAGACGGATCTGGTGTGCACCGGCCTTGTCACAGGCGTAGATAAAATCCTGCTGTGATTCCAGCGCTTCATCGACGTGTAAAAGGCAAAGTTGCATAGAGTGGACCTGATAATTAGCGTTTCCCGGCCCGTGTAAATAACTGGTCGAGCAGGGTAAGTGCAAGGTCGATTTCTGCCTTGGAAATCGTAAGCGGCGGTGCGAGCGTGATCACGTTTTTGTAATAACCGCCCACATCGAGCACCAGGCCATATTTCTTCCCGTCTACCACGAGATCGCCTTTCATGCCTTCATCGGCAATCCAGTCCATCGTTGCTTTGTCCGGGGTGAAGCCATCGTCCTTACACACTTCGATACGCAGTGCCAGGCCAAGACCATCCACATCGCCGATGATCTTGTGGCGTTTCTTGAGCGCTTGGATGCCATCCAAGAAATGGCTGCCTTTATCGGCAACGCTGGCGGCAAAATTCTCTTCTTCCACCATCCTGAGCGTCTCGAGAGCAACGGCCGTACCCATCGGGTTGCTCGCGAACGTAGAATGCGTCGAGCCCGGCGGAAAGACCGTCGGATTGATCATGTCCTCTTTCGCCCAGATACCGGAGAGCGGGTTCAAGCCATTCGTAATCGCTTTGCCGAAAATCAGCACGTCTGGTGTGACACCGAAATGCTCGATGCTCCAGAGTTTGCCCGTACGGTAGACACCCATCTGGATTTCGTCGACAACAAGCAGGATGCCATGTTGATCAAGCACCTTCTTCAGTTCGGTAAAGAAATTCTTCGGCGGGATGACATAACCACCCGTGCCCTGGATAGGTTCGACATAGAATGCAGCATATTCGCATTTGTTTGTCTTCGGATCCCATACGCCGTTATATTCGCTCTCGAACAGGCGTGCGAATTTCTGTACGCAGTGATGGCCATATTCTTCCTTGCTCATACCTTTCGGGCCGCGGAAGTGGTAGGGAAATTCGATGAATTGCGCGCGCTCGCCGAAATGGCCGTAGCGGCGGCGGTAACGGTACGAAGAGGTGATCGCCGATGCACCAAGCGTGCGGCCGTGATAGCCACCTTCGAAGGCAAACATCAGACTTTTACCGCCCGTGTAGTTGCGCACCAGTTTCAGGGAGTCCTCGACCGCCTGGCTGCCACCCACGTTGAAATGTACGCGCCCTTTCACGCCCCATTTCTTCTGCGCATCCTGCGCAATCAGGGATGCGAGCTCTACTTTCTCGCGGTGCAGATATTGGGAGGCCACTTGCGGCAGTGTGTCGAGCTGGCGATGTGCCGCTTCATTGAGGCGTGGATTCTTGTAGCCGAAGTTCACCGCGGAATACCACATCTGCAGATCCAGGAACGGCGTGCCTGCATCGTTATACAGATACGAACCCTCACAATTGCTGAAGAACGGCGGATGCTCGGTGTAGTGCACCGTATCGCCATACGAACAATATTGCGACTCGAGTGTACGGAGGTCCTGTTCAGAACGCAGCGTAGAAGGAGCCGTGGATTTTTTGAGAAGTGCCGGAGCTTTTGCCATAGATTATCCTTTGGGTTATGCGATAACGAGAGCGTGTTGCAGGGTGGGTTGCTGGAACGTGTGTTCCGGTGTAATCAGCTTGTGGAGCGTTGCTTTGACATCGCCGAAATCCTGGAATGCGACATGCGGAAGATCGTGTTGCTGACAGAACGTGAGCAACTTCGATTTAGCGAGCACGAGTTCAGCGTTTTGCGATACGCAGAAGTCTGAACGTCCATCACCGATATAGAGGATATGCTCCTTCTTCGCGCGCTCCATTACAGAGAGGCCACATTTGCAAACACCGCCGCTGCGGCTGCACGCTTTAATCGTGTCGTAAGGCGTCAGTGTGTAATGTCCGTTTTTGAGGAATACGAGATGGTTCGCGGTGACATGCAGGTGCCCAAGTCCGTGGCGTGCTAAAGTATTTTTGATTACATAATCGATCCCATCGCTCGTGATACGGATATCGACTTTCTGGCGTTCGCAGAAACGTACGAACTCTACAAATCGTGCATCGATCTCAACGGATTTTATCCATTTGTCCAGTGTCGCCTTGTCGACGCGGAGCAATTCCACCTGGCGGCGCATGCATTCGGCGGAGCTGATTTGGCCTGCCACCCATTGTGCTTCGATTTCTTGCCACGCCGGTTCTGCAAAACGTTCGAGTAATTGATCGGTAGTGTCTTGTAAGGAAATCGTGCCATCAAAGTCGCATAATATACGCCAAACCATATTCTTCTCCCAAGTATTAACGGGGAGAAGTCATAGCAATCAAACCTGATGGGAACCTGATGGCGTTAGATAAAAACGCTGAAAGGACAGAAAATGTACGATTATTGGACAGGGAAAAGGAGCCACACGCGTAATCCCGGACCTTTTTCGGGCGTACCGAGCGTAATCTGGATCTCCAGCATGTCCGCAATATGCCTTACAATGGCAAGACCAAGACCACTGCCGGCCTGTGCATGATCGGCGATACGATAAAACCGATCGAAAACTTTTTCACGCTCCGCTTCCGGAATACCAGGGCCGGTATCCGTAATCGTAATGATCGGATGGCGGCCATGTACGCTTACATCCGCGGTCACACTACCCTCTTCCGGGGTGTATTTGATCGCATTCTCCAAGAGATTATTGAGTAATGTGCTCAGTAGTTCCGGCTGGCTCATGCCCTCGAGCGTTTCATCGCCCGTAAGCGAAAGATCGATATGTTTCTTAAGCGCGAGCGGTACGTGCAGTTTGATGTTCTGCTGCAAGAGATCATGAAAGCGGATTTTCACAGAGGGCTTGAATTGCAGCTTGGTTTTCCCGAGCACCAGCATTTGATCGACAAGCTTTGCTGAACGCTCCACTCCCCGGATCAACTCATGCAATGCTTTCTCGCGCTCTTTGCTATTCTTTGCCGTAAGCGCCAGATCGGCCTGGATGCGCAGTGCCGCGAGTGGTGTGCGGAGTTCATGCGCGGCATTATCCATGAACATACGCTCATGCACCAGTGAGCCTTCCAGTTTCTCTAGCAGGTTATTCAGTGCATTCCCGAGCGGGGCGATCTCGGTCGGTGTATCTTCTACATCGATCTTGGACATATCATCGGGTGCGCGTTCCCTGATCGCATGGGTGAAGAATCGCAAATCGCCCAGACCCGCATATACACCACGCCACAACAATATCCCGATCACCGGAAGCACGAGCAGGAGCGGCCAGATCACGCTCCCTGCGATATTGCGCACCAGTTCAAGTCGCGCGTCTTCTTTTTCCGCAACTTCCACGATCATATCATCTTCAGGGATATGTAATGTAAAGCTCCGCCAACGATCCCCATCCTGCTTGAAATCCTCGAAACCCTGTTTTGCCGGCAGGACACTCTCCAAACGGGCATTATCCGAAGCAATCACAATCTTGCTTCCTTTCCATAGTCGAAACGCACGCCACTGCGCATATTCGGTGAGGGCTTCCTGATCGATCCCTTCGAGATCGATGTTACGCACCTTGAGATCCACCTTGGTGCGCGGATTGGTCACATCGTCGCGGTTCACCAGCCACAAGACGTTCGCAGCGGTAATGAGTTCGGAGTCATATACTTCATCGATCTCCTCGAGTGCCACGAGATAGCCGATGATGGCAATCGCGAAGATCGTCGCAACGATCGGCACCGCCAGTTTCTTCATCAGTTTATGGCTTAAGGATTTGCGTTTCATGGATTAGCCATATACCCCACACCACGGATGGTGGTGATGAGTTCTTTACCGAGTTTTTTGCGTAAGGCATAAATGGCGGTTTCGACCGTATTGCTCTCGACGGCATCCGACACGTCGTAGATGCTCTCTTCGATTTCGCTTTTGCTTAAGAGCTTTCCTGCATGTTCCATGAGCAAGAGCAGCACCTTGTACTCTTTCGCCGCGAGTTTCACGAGCTCGCCCTGCTTTTTCACCAGGCGCGCATTGATATCGAGTTCTACATCACCGCATACGATGCGCGCCTCCGAGCGTCCCAAACTGCGACGGATGATCGCACGCACACGCGCAACCAGTTCCTTCAGTTCGAACGGTTTTACCAGATAATCATCCGCACCCAGGTTCAAGCCTTCCACCCGGTCATCGACACCATCGCGAGCCGTCATGATCAGTACAGGCGTATGTTTGGTCATCTCACGCAGGCGCTTCAGTACTTGCAGGCCGGTGAGCTTTGGCAGGTTCACGTCGAGAATGACGAGCGTATAGTCGTTGGCTTCGAGCGCGAGGAGCGTACTTTCCCCATCCTGCACCCACTCCACATTGAACTCCGCTTGCTTCAGTCCTGTCTCCAGGGCTTTTCCAAGCATCAGGTCATCTTCGGCGAGCAACAGGCGCATAGGACATACGTTTCTATAGTTCTTACGTGCTTATAGAATGGATCACCGTAAAGCACAATCGCCATAACTCGGGCACCATAACTCTGGAAATCCCATGACAGCATGGAAGGGTTGGGCTAAAATTGAATGCCTTTCGTAAGATCAGGAGTTTACCATGCGATTCTTCTCCATTCTGTTTGTCAGCCTGTTCTTTGCCGCTGCAGCGCATGCCGACTGTGCTTTAGTGCAGGATAATTTCGATGAGATACGGGTCGATAATATTTTCCTGCCTTTGTATGACGCTATGGACATGCCGGTGAAAGGCTGTCTTGTACAATCGAACGGAAAAGTAGTCGGCTACTCGACGGATGAGGGCTTATGCAAGACACCCCTCGGCACGATGGTCAAGATACGCCTCACCTACGGCTGTTGCGACACGGGACTCGATTCCGGCGGTACGGAATGCGTGGTGCGCTCTAAATCCCCACTGGGTGTAGAATCCGCCCATGGTAACGGTGTGATCTTACATCCCACTTCACCAGCATTCGCTAAACCCTCCTCCTAAAAAGAACGGGCGGGGAATCGCTTCCCCGCCCACACGTTTAAGGTGAACTAAACGTTATGCAGCGACCTTGTAGGTCACCTGCTCCTTCGCGAGTGCCGCTTGATAGCTGGGGCGAGCGATCACGCGGTTGAACAGCGCTTTGGTTTTGGGCCCGAAGGTGATCGGTTTTTTCATCATCGGGGACCAGTTCGCGATCACGGTCACCAGAATGTCTGCGATCGTGAGATTTTTACCTGCCAGATATTCGGATTTGGTCAGGCGTTGTTCGATATCATCCCAGAGTTTCTGGATGGCTTCGATCGAGGGGCCGTAAAGGGGGTTTTCTGCGGCCTTATCACCCAGCACCTTGTGCTGGAAGAAGGCACGGGAATAGGCCGGGTGCAGCGTGGAGTTCGCGAACGCCAGCCACTCGAGTGCGCTTGCACGCTCCAGGCCTTTCGTCGGCATCAGCGGACTGTTGTTGGTTTCGAGCAGATAGGTCAGGATCGCCGCCCCTTCGCGCAGCACGAAATCGTCGATCTTCAATGTCGGCACGCTGCCGCGCGGATTGATCTTCAGGTAGGATTCAGGACGTTTGCCATCCGGGGTCGAGACGTTCTCGAGTTCGAATTTCGCACCGACCTCGAGGAGCGCGACGTGCACAGCCATCGAGCAGGCGCCCGGTGAATAATATAAGGTATACATAATCTCTCCTGTTGTAGTATTTCTTGGATTTGTGGTATACTTTAGCAACCAGATTCTATTTGTATAGTAGAAAGTTTTTTGATACTAGGTATATAAATAGTTACTATTGTAGGAAAATGGCTGATGACTGCAAAAAATGAAAAGAAAAAAAATATGCTCAAGGATTGTGATGGTACCGGGCTGTCGCATAAAACCTGCCCGATTTTCCTCACATTAAGCCTGATCGCGAATAAATGGTCGATACAGCTGTTTCACCACCTGCTCTCGGCCGAGAAGCGTACTTTACGCTTCAACCAACTTCGCACCAAACTCACCGGCATCAGCCAGCGTGAACTCAGTAAACATCTGCGCGAGTTCGAATGTGCAGGACTCGTGCAGCGCACCGTCTATCCCGAAATGCCGCCGCGTGTGGAATATACGCTCACCAAACTCGGGGAATCCCTGCTCGAGCCGACGGACGCGCTCTCGAACTGGGCGAAGAAATACGGGCCGCAAGTGCAGAAGAACCGTGAAAACTACTCACGCAAAAAGCATTCGGCCGTCTAAAGACATAAAAAAACGCCCGCGAAATGAATCACGGGCGTCTTAAAATCCTGAAAACTAGAAAAACTAGCCTTCGATGACTTTCAGCTGGCTAGCAGAAACTTTGCCTTTGTTGGTGGCAAGTTCGTAGCTCACTTTTTGATTTTCGTTCAGACCGCGGAGACCCGCTTCTTGAACAGCGGTGATGTGAACGAACACATCAGAACCACCTTGATCCGGCACAATGAAGCCAAAACCTTTGGTTGCATTAAACCATTTTACAGTACCAGTAGCCATAAACTCTCCTACGTAGTTGGCGTGGATTATACGCGCTCGCAACCATTGCAAACCCGCAGGAATCTTACCCAAATGACCGAAGTCATTTACCACTCTTTGCCACTACGGAGTATAGAACTACCAAATCGGGATTCTCACCGTGTATACCTAGTAAAGGCGAACAACCAAAGAGCGTGACGCAAAATTCCGGGAAACACCATAGCAAAAATGGTGTGAAAGTCAAGCAAATCTGCCGTTACTTCGTAGGTTCCTAAATCAGTGGTCGAGGCTAAATGCGATCGCCGTGCCGATAGCCATGATAACGATGCCTGCGCCTAATACCAAAAACATGCCTTCGCCGAACATAAAATCTCCTAATACAGTTCTGTGAGTGCCATGATACCGAGTACGAGAACGATCCCAACACCGCCGATGATATATACTACTTCTGGTCCGACTCCCATACGGGTCCTCCTGGGTTTTTTAAATAGGTATAATGGACCCGAACCTACATGATTTCCCTTTACAAGCCAAGCAACTTCCGCCAAAAACCATAGGCCCGGAACCGGTGCATTTACAAGCAAGAGAGAAGAATATGGTTACAGACGTAGTAGCAATCGAGAAAGTCATTGAACAAGCATGGGAAAAACGCGACCAGGTGAACACCAGCACCAAGGGCGAGATCCGCAGCGCCGTCGATCATATCATCAACGCGATCGATGCCGGTAAAATCCGCGTCGCCGAGAAAAAAGGCAATGCCTGGCAGGTGAACCAGTGGGTGAAGAAAGCGATCCTGCTCTCCTTCCGTTTGAACGACAACCACCTGATCGGTAATGGCCCGGAATCCATGGTCGGCGACGGCGAGGATTTCGGCATGGAAACCTTCTGGTACGATAAAGTCCCTTCCAAATTCACCGGCTGGGATAGCGATAAATTCAAGGCGGCCGGCTTCCGCGCGGTGCCGGGATCGTTCGTGCGCAAAGGCGCATTCATCGGCAAAAGCGTGGTGCTGATGCCGAGCTTCGTGAATCTTGGTGCGTATGTCGATGAGGGCACGATGATCGACACCTGGGCAACGGTCGGCTCCTGCGCGCAGATCGGCAAACACTGCCACATCTCGGGCGGTGCGGGCATCGGCGGCGTTTTAGAGCCGCTGCAAGCCAATCCCGTCATCATCGAAGATAACTGCTTCATCGGTGCTCGTGCGGAAGTCGCCGAAGGCGTGATCGTCGAGACCGGCTCGGTGCTTTCCATGGGCGTTTACTTAGGTGCCTCCACCAAGATCGTTGACCGCGCGACCGGCGAGGTGTTCTACGGCCGCGTACCGGCCTACTCCGTCGTGGTTCCGGGTACGCTCCCGGGCAAAACGCCGGACGCACCGTCGCTCTACTGCGCGGTGATCGTGAAGCGCGTGGATGAAAAAACCCGCAGCAAAACCAGCATCAACGAACTATTGAGGGACTAGTGCCCAAAGAATCCGACGTCCTCGCACTGTCGAAAGAACTCATGCGCTGCCCGAGCGTGGCGCCCGAGGATCATGGTGCACTGGATGTGATGGAAAAAGCCTTAAAGCCGCTCGGCTTTAAATGCACGCGCCTGCCGTTTGAAGATGCCAAAGCCGCGCGTGTCGAGAATCTCTATGCCCGTCTTGGCACCTCGGGTAAAAACCTCTGCTTTGCCGGCCACACCGATGTGGTGCCGCCGGGCGATCTCTCGCTCTGGACGACGCCGCCTTATGCTCCCGAGATCAGGGATGGCGTACTCTATGGCCGCGGTGCCTCCGATATGAAGACCGCCATCGCTGCCTGGGTGGTGGCATGTGCGGAGTACATCAAGGAAAAGGGTCAGCCGAAAGGTTCGCTCTCGCTACTTATCACGGGCGATGAAGAGGCGGTCGCCATCAATGGCACGCGTAAAGTACTCGAATGGTGCAAAAAGCATAACGAAACGATCGATGCCTGCATCGTGGGTGAGCCCACGAATCCGAAAGCCTTGGGTGACATGATCAAGATCGGTCGCCGCGGCAGTGTCAGTTTCACCATCGAAGTGAGGGGCGTGCAGGGGCACGTCGCCTATCCGCTCAATGCGAAGAATCCGGTGCCGGTGATGGCCGCGATCATCCATGCACTGTCCCTGCACAAGATCGATACCGGTACCGAGCATTTCCAACCTTCGAACCTCGAATTCTCGACCGTGGATGTGAACAACCCGACCGATAACGTGATCCCTGCCTCCGCGAAAGCCACCTGCAACATCCGTTTCAACGACACGCAGACCGCGAAGAAGCTAGAAGCATGGGTGGATAGCGTCTGTAAATCCGCCATGAAAGAGGGCTATTCTTATACCCTCACCTCGCGCCACACGGGCGATGCGTTCCTCACCAAGCCGGGTTTCTTGAGCGATATCGTTTCGGCAGCGGTGAAAAAAATCACGGGCAAAACGCCGGAGCTCTCGACCACCGGGGGTACATCGGATGCACGCTTCATCAAGGATTATTGCCCGGTCGTGGAATTCGGCCTCATCAACGTTACCGCCCACCGCGTGAACGAAGCGATGCCGGTTGCCGATATCGAGAATCTCGTCAAGATCTACAAAGAAGTGATCCGCGCGTTCTTTGCCTAATCGAGATACACACCCACCGCGATCGAAGGATCTTTCTTGAAGCGCTCTACCCAACTTTCACGCTCCGGCGGCATTAGTTTGGACGCAAGTTCGGTACCTTCCTTGCCCGCCCTGTACGCACGATCATAGAGTTCTGGCGACGCATCTTTGAGTGCGACTTCCACCATTTCCCAGCGCGTTATGTAATAATTCTTATGCCATTCCGGTGGCTTCACACCATCGAGTTTTGGATCATCGCGCAGTGCTTCCAGTACACGCAGTGACGTTTCGAAATTCACGATCTTCTCTACCATCAACATCTGCTTCACAAGCTCGGGGGCTGCAGCGGCCCATGCAAGCTGCATCTCTTGCTCGCGTGCCTTGTCGTTATCTTCCGGCTCGGTCTTCATATATTTGAGCGCATCCACCACTTTTGCACCTTTACCTTCACCAAGCGCACGATCCACCAGTAAGATAATCTCGTCGTCGGTCAGTGGTTTCTGTGTTTCGCTAATGCGTTTCTTTTCTTGCGATTTATGGAGCAGTGCGAGTGCTTCCAATTCAGGATTTCCTGCCGTCTTGGCGATCTCTGCCGCGCCCAACACTTGGTCTACCATCTGGCCTTTGCCATATTTTACACCCGTATGAAGGCGCTCGACCACTTGTTTAAGTAAGGAAAAATCGTTCGTCATAAAAAACTCCATCTTTTAGGTGATGTAAGCATTCAAGCACGACTTTATTAAGAGAATATTACAGGAATAAAATGTTATTTAATTTATTCATTTCGTTTGAAGGTTTGCGGTCCACCCGGCGGGTTTCTTGCATGGTCGGTCA
>RGZB01000004.1 GCA_010031735.1 Pseudomonadota bacterium
GCTCGCATCCTCCGCCGACATACTTTCAAAGCTGAAAGGATTCTTTGACTTATCCTGAATGATCTTTACGGCATTCTCACGGATCTTGGTCGTATCCGCCGCCGCTTTCTGACCGCTGGTGGGCTGTGCTTGCGCTTCCTGCGGCGGAGTCACGGCTTCCGTACCCATGAGGATAGCGCCGGCTAACATTAGTTTCTGGACAAAATTCATCGTAGTTCCCCTACACGTTTTCAGCGTAAGGTAAATTTATTAACGAATTGTGAAACTCCAGCGTCACTAAAGGTCAAAAAACGACAAATTAACGATTTATTAACCTTTACCATGATAGGTTGGTCATTCGCCCCAAGTGGTTTGGGGAGATTTTTGGGCTATTTGGTATCCGGATGTACGATGCCGATAACTCAATTGATTACCTCGCTGTAGTCTGGTAGATTATAGCTTCGGCATGTAGCCGATTTTGTTCAATCCATGTAGGAGACTTACTATGACTTCGATTAACAACAACGTGGCTGCGCTTGGTGCGCAGTCAAATCTTCGCGCAGCAAACTCCAAACTCGGTCGTTCTATTGACGCTCTCTCGAGCGGCAACCGAATCATCCGTGCTTCGGACGACGTTGCAGGCCTCTCTATCGGTTCTATTCTTCGTACCAACGTGAATACGCTGAAGACGGCCCTTGCGAACGCTGGTCAGGCAAACACGGTTCTGCAGATCGCAGACGGTGCACTTGCTCGTATCAGTGAAATTCTCACGCGTCAAAAAGCACTGGCTGCATCTGCAAACAGTGGTTCTCTGACGAACGTGGAACGCGGCTTCCTCAACCAAGAGTTCCAATCAAACACGAACGAGATCAACCGTATCGTAAAAGATACCAAGTTCAACTCGCTCACCCTGCTTGATGGTTCTATCTTCGACCAGGTTGCTGTTCAAACCAACACGGGTGATCCGCTGGGTCAAGGTGTAGGTAAAGGTACCGCTGCTTCTGGCACGATCACCTTCTCCACCGCTGCTCCGGTCAACCAGGACTCCGTAACGGTTAATGGCGTTCAAATCTTCTTCGGTGCTTCTGGTTCTGGTGACACGGTTGCAATTGGTGCTTCTGTGAACGCCTCTGCAACTAACCTTGCTAACTTCATCAACAGCAGTAAGATCAATGCGCTCAAAGATGTTTCGGCGTCTGTGAACGCAGGTGTTGTGACCATTACCGCGAAGCAAACCGGCACGATTGGTAACGCAATCACCATTTCAACAAACGCCACTACTCCGGCGAACCTTGTTGCTTCTGGTGCTACCTTAACCGGTGGTGTGGACGGTGACTTAGAAGCGAATGCAACCATCACTTCTTCAACGGTTCGTTTTGGTTCGTCTGACGTGGTGGGTGATTCCATCATTACGGCGCTCTCTACGACTGCTGTGGCAAAAGCTAGCCAGACGATCACGCTGTCTGGTCAAGCGACGGGTGCTACCTCTGCTACCATCAACGGCGTAGCCTTTACCTTCGGTACGGGTGCTGGTCTGGTGGGCGTAGGTACGTCTGCTGCAACTGCTGCAACCAACCTCGCACAAGCCATCAACGAATCGACGAACCCGCTTCTCGATAAAGTGATCGCGACTGTGAACGCAGGTGTTGTAACGGTAAGGTACACGGAAAACGGTACGGCTGGTAACGCAATTACCACGACGGCTGCCGGTGTGGCTACCGCAGGTGCTGCTACCTTAACCGGTGGTGCTGGCTCTGGTATCCAAGTCAACAACATCGTCAACAACAAAGACTTCATCGGTACGGTCGGTGGCTTTAAAGCTACCTATGTCGGTACTGATAAAGTCAACCTTGAAGTGACGATCGGTGATCAACGTTACACCGCGACGGTCGACGACACGACTCCGTCAGTAAATACGCAAGTGCGTCTTTACTCTGACAAGTCTGGCGCTGATGGTAGTGGTTTCTTTGACATCTATCTGGCTTCTGGCCAAGGTGAATCTGTTGCAGGCCAAGTCGATGCGGACACATTTGCTGCTCGTATCAACAAAGCATTCAGCACGGTCACGTTCTATCAACAACGCGATGCGTCTGAATCTTCGTATGTGGCTGCTGGTGCATTCTACACCGGTACAACGCAAACGGGCTCACTCTCCGGTTCTTCAGTAGACTATAAATTCAACAATTACACGAATTCTGCAATTGCTGATATTAAAGTCGAAGCTCCGACTGCTGGTTCAACGGATGGTAAAATCTCCATCACGCTGGCTAACGGTGAAGTGTTCCAAACCGCTGCAGGCTTAGGTAGTGCTCTCAACGATGCGAGCAACACCACGCTGACCAGCACAACCAACCCAAACAATACCATCATCTTCACGACCGGTACCATCAACTTATCTGGTTCTGGTCAAGCGATCCAATTCACGAACGACTCTCAAGCGAAAGTGTTTGAAGCCGCTCTGAAGGATGCTTTCGGTCTCGGTACGGGCCAAGGTGGTATTAACTTCCAAGTGGGTCTGCAAGCAACGAGCACCATTAAGGTCGCTATTCAGGGTGTTTCTACGAACAACCTGTATAAAGATTCTTCTGGTGTACTCCAATCGCTGGATATCTCTACCGCTGAAGGTGCACAAGCTGCATCCGCAGTGTTAGACCAAGCGATCTCGAAAGTGACGTCTGTACGTGCATCTGTGGGTGCATATCAGTCTCGTTTCGACTTCGCATCTGCGAACCTGGAAACCGGTATTCAGAATACCGACGCTGCTCGCGCTAAGTTCCTTGATGCTGATATCTCGGAAGAGTCTACGAAGTTTGCACAATCTCAAGTGCTGCTCCAAGCCTCTATCTCGGTACTGGCTCAAGCGAACCTGCTGCCGCAGAACTTACTCAAACTTATTGGTTAGTTCTTACTAATGGTAGGAGGGGGAGGGTTTTCCCTCCCCCTTCCATCCCGATAGGTGGATGAAAAGGAGGTAAATATTTATGGATGGCATTGTTATCCCGAATAATAACCTGAACCAGACGAATAACACCATTGCAACTGCGGCGGTAAAGGCTGCGCAAACGCAACAAGGTGCACAGGGTACGACCCGCGTTCAAGTCGCTCCGGCACAATCGCCCAATAGTGCGACGATCAATGATAAAAGCAGAGAACAGGAAGGCGAGATCAATACGGTCGAACGCCGTATGCAGCTGATGAAGCGCCTGGCCAATCTCTACGCGGTGAGTGATTCCCGCTTTACTATTTATAAAGACAAAGACGGCGTGTATCATACGCGTATCACGAACCTGCGTGACGGTACGGTGACGGTAGTTCCGGAACCAGACCTTTATGCACAACTCGGTTCGCACCACAATGGTTCGCTGCTGACGACCTCTGTATAACAGGGGTCGGGCGGCTTTTGAATGTAACTTAAACGAAAGGGCGATGGCATGGCCATCAATCTTGGCAGTTTCGTAACGGTAAATGGTAAGTCGATCTCGACAGGGTCGCAATCCGGCCTTGATACGCAAGCGCTGATCAAGGAGCTTGTTTCCGTACGTGAAGACCAGATCAAGACCATCACCGATAAACAGACCAAAGTGAAAAGCCAGGTGACGGAATTCGGCACCTACAGCAACCTGCTGAACAAACTCAAGACATCGCTCAACCTGCTGCGTAACCCACCGGGTTTCGGCCAAGCCAGTAACAACGTATTCCAATACCGCACGACGCAGCTCTCGACGAGCAACGGCACGACGGCCAGCAACTATCTGAACGTGACCGCAACACCGGGGGCAAAACTCGCGAAATATACCGTTTCGATCGACAACGTGGCAGAAGCACGCCAGCTTCGCAGCAACACGTCCTACAGCAGCGTCAGCTCTGACCTGACGACCGGCGGTGGTATCACGCCCGGTACATTTACCATTACCTCAAGCCTGTACGGCATCCATGACGAAGTGCTCTCGAGCGGCGATTATTCCGCCCAAGGTGCGGCGAGCGGTATCGTCAGCAGCCTCGGCAACTTCAACGTGGTGAGTAATGGCGATACGGGCCTGCAAGGTACCATCGCTGGGTTCAATGCGACCGTGAACGGCAATAACGTGGATTTAAGCGTCGTGGTGAACGGCAAGACCTACACCGCCTCCGTGGCCGCGAACAACGGTGTGGGTAACGATTCTATCACCGCAGGGGGCATCACTTTCACCAATACGGCGACGGGCACCTCCTTCCGGGTGACGACCGGTAGCGATTATGTGATCGCGGGCAACCAAACCAATGCGGATGCTTTTGCCGCGGCACTGACCTCCGGCGTATCCGGCATCTCGGTGTACCAAAGCCGCGAAGTGGGTAACTTCTCGAAAGCGAATGCCGCGGGTTCGACGGTTTCCAAACTCGAGAGCAAGAATATCAGTTTCGTGAGCAACGGTTTCGATAACGCCACGCTCCGCCAGGGCTCCATCGGTAAATTCACCGCGACGGCGGTTTCAGCCGCGGGTGCGAACGACGGTAAACTCGAAGTGACCATCAACGGGGAGACGTTCCGTGCCACGGGTCTTGGCAACGACGGTTCAGATACGGAAACCAGCAACATCACGCTCTCCAGCCTGAGCACGGGTAAAAAACTGAATATCAATCTGGCCGATGCCGGGATCACCCTCGATTTCTCGACGCCGACCAAAGCCGCGACGATCTCGAGCGATCTCAATAAAACCTTCGGTACGTTCTCGGAAGATGTGACGATCAGCGCGGGTTCGACGCTTGCCAGTGTCGTGAGCGCCATCAACGCAAAATCCACGACCACCGGTGTTTCCGCAAACACCCTGCAGGTGGGTCCGAACGACTACCGCCTTTCACTCACGGCCGACAATACCGGCTTTGAAGGCGGCTTCGACCTGGTGAATGCAGCGACGGTGTTCGGCGTCAGCCCGTTTTCGACCGTGAAGACCGAGGAAGATTCCCAAATCACACTTGACGGCGTTGCCATCCATCGGGGCAGCAACACGATCAGCGATGCGCTCGACAACGTGACCTTCTCGCTCCTGCAAGAGACCGGGAACGGCGTGACGATCGCGAGTGAGATCAAAGAAGACAAATCCGCGGTGCAGAGCACGATCCTCGATTTCGCCGCCGCCTATAACGAGATCAAGATATTTCTTGCAAAACAATCCGAACGTGATGCGGATGGCAAATTCCTGGATACGGCGGTGCTCGGTGGTAATACGCTGGTGCGCACGACCGCGCAAAGTTTCGATACCGAACTGAACAAACTGGTGGGTGGCCTGGGCACGAATGCCATTAACCGACTCTCCGAAATCGGTGCAGCCTTCTCTGATCTCGAGGCGGACGAGGCCAGCAAAACACCGGCGACGCATAACGTACTCCAATTCGACCAAACGAAACTGGCAAGCGTCGTCGATTCGAGTTTCGATAAGGTGCGTGCACTCTTCGAATTTACGCTCACCACCTCGCAGAGCGACAAACTGGGCATTTCCAAAACCTCGAACTCACTCGGTGCGAACAATTTCACGCTCGATATCGATAAGAACCGCGCGGCCGGCGACCAGGTGCGCGTGAAATATAATGACGGTACGAACGATGTGGTCGTGAATGCGACGCTCACGGGCACCGCTGGCAACTATAAGATCATCGGTAACTCTGGCACGGTGCTGGAAGGTATGGAATTCGTGTATGTCGGTACGGGTGTGGATTCGATCGACGTGAACGCAACGCAAGGTATCGGCGACCGCCTGTACAACCTGACCGATGGTTTGGTCGCGGATAAGGGCCTGATCAGCACAGAGGTGACGAATCTCGATGATTCTGCGAACAACCTGCAAGATAACATCAACCGCGAGAACACGCGTCTCGATGATTACCGTAACCGCCTGTATCTGCAATTCTCGAACTTTGAAGCGCAACTGTCGAAGATCAACTCGACACTGGCATTCTTAGACGCGCAAACGGCAGCACAGAATAACTACGGTAGATAATAACCGTTCCGCACGTAGCGGGATGGGGGATACATAGGTAACTGGAGGAGGACCAAATGCCTAATAAAAGTGCGCAGCATGTAGCTTACGCCACGGCAGCCCAGAATGCGAGCAAGACCCGTCAGGTCGTCATGCTCTATGATGGGGTGATCAGTATGGTTCAACGGGCAGTCGAAGCCATCAAAGAAGGTCAGCTCGAAGAACGCTATATGCTGATCGATAAGGCCCGTAAGATCGTGTGTGGTCTCCAGACGGCACTCGATTTCGATAATGCCCCGGATATCGCCAAACTCATGTACGATTATTATGAATCCATCGATATGCGCATGATCCATGTGCAGAGCACGAACCGTGCCGATGTACTGGCGCAGGTGGAAAAAGAACTGAAGATCATGCGGGATGCCTGGAAAACCATCGACGAAGCCGCCGAGAAAGAAGGCAAGAAACAAGATACGAAAGAGATGTATGCCACGGCCTATGAGGCGGTAACGGTGGCAACCGCCAGTTCTGCGGCAGAATCGAGCGCCGACAGCGTCTCTATCTCGGTCTAAACCCATATAACAATAGAAACGAGGGGGCGGGCGTATATTACGCCGCCCTCTTGTGCTTTAAGGGATTGTTAACATTATTCTGTCATGCTGGAGATGGGATAATAAGAGGTTTTTTATGGTAGCAATAGATCCAGGGTTTTTAGAGAAGATATTTGCTGATCCGGCGGATGATAATCACCGGCTGGCGGTCTGCGACTGGTTAACCGAAAATGGCGACCCGGCACGCGCAGAACTCATCCAACTACAATGTGACGGTGACCAATTACCGCCAGTATGATGGGCACGAACCCAACAGGAATTATCATGCTGCGCAGGGAAGGCCAGAGGAGAGAGTGCACGCAGCGGAGTTAATCGCGCAGCTCTCCCCCCACACCGTGCCGGCTGCTTTGCCGTCGATAGTAGCGGGCAAAGAAGCGATCTATCTGGAAGTAACCGAGAGTAATATTCTGACACACGAAGTGGTGCTGGGTGATTTAACTTCCGAATATAGGCCAACCGCATTCATCGGGACGGCGGAACATCCTGCTGTTGTAGAAGCGGTGGTCGTGGCGCCGAACTTAGATATCGATCTGCGTTTCGGTCGTTGCCGGAGCTGCATGCTTCAGACCGGCGCCAGAAATACAGGTAGGCTATATATAGATAATAGCAGGATCGATTCCGTGATTATCGGCCCGGAACATAGTGGGTTCATCGAAGGTGGCTTTGCTTCGGATTTTGGCCGTGTGTTGATAGGCCATGGAAAAAATAATGGTCTAGTTCTAAATGGGACCGCAGGCGCGGTGGTCACCGGGCCGGGCTATCAGGACGTTCTTACGTTATGCAGCTATACCCGCACGGCACTCCATTCGCATGACGCGACCGGTAGTTTGACACTTGGCCTCATGGAGTTTTCCCAACCGGACGCAGAGTTCGCCTTCTACAACCACGAGACAGGCGAGACCCATCCCATCACTCTCCGGGGTACGTATTATGGCAAGGAGGGCGGAGAGCAGGTGTTGAAGATGGTATATAACGATACTCTTGCCTTAGGTTCGTTACTTATCATGCAGGATGCACATGGAAGTGATGAGCGGAGTATTGCTGCAAGCGTACCGGAAAATATAATCAACAGAACGCGCGAGAAGGGCAGGAAAGATCGCACCGCGGCCGCGGTAACGTCTTTGGGCGAGGCTACGGGTGATCTCGGCGATCTCTCGAAGGAACGCGTGGAAAAAGGCCCGCCGCCACGCCCTTAGCCTTAAAATATAGCCCCTTTTGTGCTTTAACGGATTTTAACCTTACCCCGTTATGTTGGAGATTAGGATAATAATAGGTTTTTTATGGTAGCTATAGAACGGGGATTTCTAGAAGAAATATTTGCTGATCCGGCGGATGATAATCACCGGCTGGCGGTCTGCGACTGGTTAACCGAAAATGGCGACCCGGCACGCGCAGAACTCATCCAACTACAAGGAAGAAATACGCGACCGGGTCGCGTTCCTGGTGGGGACAAACCGTGATCGCTGGCTGACAGAAGCCGGGATACCGCCGCACCTTTGGTGCCATGTGTTCTTCGAACGCGGTATGCCGAGCCATTACATCACGGTAGAGAATTTTCGGATCCATGATCATAGCAATCCAGAAAGGGATGTGCGTGCACAAAACGCCCAGATCGCACCGGAGCGCCTGCGTGCGGCTGAATTGATCGCTGCCATGGAAGGATGTGTGGTGCCGGCAAGACTTGAGCCACTGGGCTCGAAGCAACCCATTTATCTTGAAGTTCAACCGCCTTCTGCCGAAGAACGCGTGGTGCTTATTGGGAGCCTTAATGGAATCCTTGATCTTAAGAAATATACGTTCGAGGCTGTGGCGATATCACCTGAGCTTGGGAAAAGCCTACATCTTTTTCCTTTTTCGGCACGCGTGGTGAATATCGGAGGGAAAATAAACCATAGAGTACATATCGGTGCGTGTCAGGTTGATACCATGACCATCGGCAATGACAGTAGAGGGGATTTGACGATAAGTGGAGCTAGGATTGGATCTTTGATCATCGGAGACGATAGAAAGCAGGATGTATTATTAAGATTCGGTCCAAGCATTATAGGCTGTCTTGTGATAGGGCGTGGCTTTCAAGGAGATATTGAAGCGGAAGGACGTTTTGACACATTGTTTCAAGGTCTTGATGCGGCTGGCAGTATCATCTATCAGGGGTACAATCCTGAGTACAACAAGGTAAATTTTTACGACACCAACACGGGGGACGTCTACCCTGTGGGTGATGCACAGGATAAGTCAGCGTTTCGCGACCGGGTGCTGGCACTGGCAGAGCAAGGAGATCTTCCCTCGCTGAAAGAATTGAGGGTTTATCGATTTGACCCAGATGTCGAAGGGCATTCTTTATTGTGTGAAGTAACGCCGGAGGAGCTTCGTTATGTACGCGAACGTGGCGTAGAAACACGCGCTGCTGAAGCGCTGGCCGATGACCCGCTCGACGAAGCCGTGACCGAAGCCGGCAGGAAGGGGGGCCCGAAAGCAGTGGCGGATGAAATCGAGGATACAAGACTTCCCGATCGCGAATAACGGATTCTGGCGAACCGATAACCTACCTACAACACACCTCTTGAGAAATCACATCGTTTAGGCTATATCTGCCGTCCCCATTACTATAAAAACAACGGTTTATGGCACTTATTGTTCAAAAATTCGGCGGTACGTCGGTCGCGAACACGGACAACATCAAAAACGTTGCCCGTCGCGTGAAATCCGAGGTGGAGAAGGGCAACCAGGTTGTCGTGGTGGTCTCCGCCATGTCGGGCACGACCGACCAGCTCATCAAATGGGTGAATGCCGTATCGAGCCTGAACACCAAAGAAGAAGAAGCAGAGCACGATGTGGTCGTCTCCTCCGGTGAACAGGTGACGAGCGGCCTTTTGGCACTCGCACTGCGCGCGATCGACGTGCCGGCCATCTCCATGCAGGCGTGGCAGCTGCCGTTCTACAGTGACGATATGTTCCGTAAAGCCCGCATCGAGGATATCGAGACGGGGGCGCTCACCGATGCGCTGAATAAGGGACTCGTGGTAGTGGTGCCGGGCTTCCAGGGCATTACGCGGAGTAAACGCGTGACGACCTTAGGCCGTGGCGGTTCTGATACCTCCGGTGTGGCACTCGCTGCAGCCTTGAAAGCCGAACGTTGTGATATCTATACTGACGTGGAGGGGGTATACACCTCCGATCCACGCGTGGTGACGAAGGCGCGCAAACTCCGCAAGATCGCGTACGAAGAAATGATGGAGATGGCATCCTTAGGCGCGAAAGTGCTGCAGCTGCGCTCTGTCGAAATGGCAATGAAACACAAGGTTCGGGTGCAGGTGCTCTCGAGCTTCTCCGATAAACCGGGAACCTTACTCGTAGATGAAGAGGAAGTTATGGAACGACGACTCATTACTGGCGTAACCTACAGCCGCGGCGAAGCGCAAGTGACCGTGACGGGTATTCCGGATAAGCCGGGTATCGCTGCCGAGATCTTCGGCCCGCTCGCGGATGCGGAGATCAACGTCGATATGATCGTGCAGAACATCTCGGAAGCCAGCGGCAACGAGAAATTCACCGACATGACGTTCACCGTCGGTAAGACCGATCTCGATAAAGCGCTCTCTTCGCTGAAAGCGCTCAAGGACAAATTGAAATACCGTGAACTCATCACGAACGACCAGGTGGCGAAAGTCTCCGTCGTGGGTGTCGGGATGCGTTCACACGCTGGTTTGGCGCAAAAGATGTTCAAGACGCTGGCGGAAAAAGGCATCAACATCCATGTGATCTCCACGTCGGAAATCAAGATCTCGGTGTTGATTTCGGAAGAGTATCTGGAACTCGCACTCCGTGCGCTGCATACGGCATACGGCCTCGACGAGAAATAGATTACCGATTGCTGCGCGACGGCGATTCCGGTGTGTTGAAGAGCGATAAGCCGCTCTCGCGGATACGTTTCTCCGCATTCTTTAAGATACCCGATACCGAAGCACGACCCGTGAGCCCGAAATGGGTGGCGGTTTCTTCCTGTGTTTTCTCGATGCCATCGTTGATACCATACAGATGGTCGAGCACTTCGCGCTGACGCTGGGTCAGCACCTCGCGTGCACGGGCGTAGGTTTCTAAGAAATGCTCGCGGTCGGTGAACTGGGATACCACATCCGGTCCGAGGCTTTCATCTGCGATACGGTTCACCCACGCTTGGTTTGTGCGAAGGCGCGTATCCTGCACGGCGAGCAAATTAGCCTCAGTGCGCACCGGACTCGACGTGGTGTTGATGATGAGCTGCAGTGTGGCCGTATCGTAATTGTAGCCCTGGTTGAAGGCGGCCATCAACAACGATGGCACGACACCCGCACGGCCGTCGGTTAAGGTGTGCGTGTCTGCATCGCGCCCGTAGGAGGGCACATCGCGATCCAGCAAGAGGTCGATCACTTCGCGGCGCGTGTGATTATCGGCGAATGCATGCCTGCCGGTGTTCGCAATCGTCGTGTTATAGGCATGCTCTACGACCGGACGCGCCGTTTCTTTGAGCAGTGTTTTAAAGAGTTTGAACGTTTCGGTGCTCGGCGGTGCCTCTTTATCGCCTATGCGGTACATGAGGTTCTCGAGTGCCAGGGTTGTCGGGTTCTTCATGTTGCCGCCAGCGCCGCTGACCTGTGCCACGGTCTCATGGGCGATATAGAGTTCGCGGGCCGCTAAAACGGCATATCCTACCATCTCCTTCTTGCTCAGCCGGCATTCCGGATGGGTCTCGCGGAATTCGGCGAAAGGATCGGGGCGCGTGCCGAAAACCATGGTGTAATAGATATCCCAGGCAGCGGGAGGCAGGTCGGAGTCATTCACCCGTTGCAGCAATGCGTTCGCGATCGGCACCGGCAACGTATCGAGCGTATACCGATGGAAATCATTGTTGTGCTTGGTTCGCGTAATAGACATACATCAAGGGTTGCTTGTGGGCTCATCGGTTCTTTTCACCGCGATCGCGGTCGAGTTCTTGATTCATATAATGGTGCAATTGGCTAAGGCCCTGATCAATCCATTTACTCACGGTCTCACGACTCTTGCCTATCCGCTCGGCTATCTCCGATTTGGTCTCGGTAGGGTTCTCATCAAGGCCGTAATAGCGCACAATGGCGGCGCGGTATTCTTCTGGTAACAAGCCCAACAGATGGTCACCCTTTTCGTGCAATATGGAGACGAGATAGTCGTGATAAACTTCGGAGCGGGGTTCTGCGATGGATGCGTTCTGTTTTCTGGTGAGCGAGGTGGTGGCGCTTTCGGTGCCTATAGCCAGATGGCCGCGCTCGCCCAAGATAAGGCGTAGACCCGGGATAAGGTAATCCGGGTCGTAGTTCTTATGATGCCACTCCTTATCGATCACATGGCGCATGAGGAAGGGAAAGGCGCCAACTGAAGCATCATCCGGACGCTCGAGCAGAGATTCCACAATCGTACGTTTGGAGCCGCCCCTTAAGTCCTCCGCGAGTGCATCTTTCTCCGCGAATTGGTCATACAGTTCGGAGATGATACCGCGTGCCGTGGCGCGTAAAATGTCGCTATAGCGTGCGACACTGTCGCTGGTCAGTTCTTTCTCGCGTAATTTCTCGATCAAGACCTGGATGGTCCGGCTGTAAGGGGAAGACATATGGCCGCCTGTGCCGCCTGCTAATACTACATTCTTACCGGCGAACAAGCGTTCAGCTGCAAGACAGGCCCGCTCGGTCAAGGCATCGGCATCCATATCACCCAGAAAATCCGGATATTCTTTGGCGATACGGTTTAAACTTTCTACGGGATTGAGATTGAAATCAAATACCACGGCGCGGAGTAAATCGCGATCTGCCTGTGTTACGACACCGCCATCGGGGCGGTTATTCCATGCGCGCCAAAAACCGGCTGGTTGGATGCTATGGTCGTTCATGGTTGCAACTCCCCTGGGTTTAGTGTAGTTCCCTCTGACCGTTTCCCTATGATTATAGGGTACTTATGTTAATAAATTGTAAATGAGTTTGAACCGCATGTCGCAGGCACACCTAAGCACCCTCTGGAAAAAAGGTACGGATTTCCTAGGCTCCAAGCACGCTATACTGGGCGGGGCGATGAGCTGGGTGTCGGAGCGTAACCTGGTGGCTGCCATCTCCAATGCCGGGGGTTTCGGTGTGATTGCGGCCTCGAGCATGCCTCCGCACCTCTTAGAGGCCGAGATCGAAGCGACGAAAAAGCTCACTAAACACCAATTTGGTGTAAATTTGATCACCATGCATCCGCAACTCGAAGAACTGGCCGATGTCTGTATCCGCCAGAAGGTCAGCCACGTGGTGCTGGCTGGCGGGTTGCCGAAGGCGAGCATCATCGCGAAACTGAAGGAAGGGGGCGCTAAGGTGGTGGGTTTTGCCCCTGCGGTGTCGCTCGCGAAGAAACTCGTGAAAGACGGTGTCGATGCGCTCGTGATCGAGGGGCATGAAGCGGGCGGCCATATCGGCCCGGTGTCTACCTCCGTATTGGCACAGGAAATCCTGCCTTTCGCTGCAGAGAATATGCCGCATGTGCCGGTGTTCGTTGCCGGGGGTATCGGCCGCGGGGAGGCGATCGCGGCCTATCTCGAGATGGGCGCAGCAGGCGTGCAGCTCGGCACGCGTTTTGTGTGTGCGCATGAATCCATCGCCCATGCGAATTTCAAACGCTCTTTCATCAAGGCCAGTGCGCGTGATGCGGAACCTTCGGTACAGATCGACCCGGAATTCCCGGTGATACCGGTACGCGCGATCGCGAACAAAGCCAGCAAAGAATTTGCCGCCGTTCAGGTAGAGGTGATCAACCAGTTCCGCAAAGGGGAGCTGCAAAAGCTCGAGGCGCAACTTAAGATCGAGCATTATTGGGCTGGTGCGCTCCGTAGGGCTGTCATCGACGGCGATGTGGAAACCGGCTCGCTCATGGCAGGACAAAGTGTGGGTATGGTGACCAAAGAACAAAGCACGCAGGAAATCATCGACGAGCTGGTCGCACAAGCGGAGCACTTCCTTGCCCACAGGGCAGCGAAGCCGCAGGCCAAACGCGCCTGACCCCGAATATCATAACCCGCCCCTCTCCTCCATCACCCGCAAAGACACGGCGCTAGAAGCCAAAGGGGTCGCTTCTTTCGCAATGGGAGGAGGAGACCCGGTGTATTCACCGCGAAAATCCGCCCAATACGGTCGCTCTAGGGCAAAGGGAGCCTGATTTTCCTTGCCTAAGTGCAGCCTAAGGGTTAGAACATCCCATTCTTGTCGGGGCGTAGCGCAGTCTGGTAGCGCATCTGGTTTGGGACCAGAGGGTCGCGAGTTCGAATCCCGCCGCCCCGACCATTTCTCTTGAAAAAAATCGATCTACGGATGCAGTTTGCGGTACTGCAGTATGTCCTGTGCCGCCAAGGATTCAATCCAGTCGACGAGGCCGAGAGGTTTGGCGAACATCACCGCGCCCACAATCACGCACACGAGCACGCTGAATATCAGTACCAATATCTTGCTCGCTTTATGTTCGGGCGGCAGCGTGACCTTGGCGAAAGGAACCACATCGGTGTAAAGCCGCGCACTCATGATGAGGAAGAGGGGACGCACCAAGACGGCCGTTAGGCCGACGGCCAGCATGATCGGCACCACCATGAAGAAATAGAAATTGTAGACGCGGTTGGCACCTTCCGCATGCGGCATCATCTGGAAATAATAGAAGGACCCGATATAGGCCGTGATACCGATCACCCAACACACCAAGCTGTAACCCATGCGTATCCCGATCGCGCGGGCAGGTTGCGTTTTCAAAAGTATCACGGAATCTTTCGCGGCATCGAGGAAGCCTTTTCCCGTGACCAATGCGGGAAGTACACCCATCGTGCCGATTTTCCAGGCATAATAGAGTAGCTCATCGAAGGCGGTGCGCCGCCCGTGCTTCTTCGGTAGGCGGTCCAGGATGGCGCCCACCGTGATCCATGCATCGATAGTGGTGAATATCCAAAGCCTACCCAGATTACGATGGGCCATACCGAGGCAGCGGCCAATCGTGGACTCCTGTGCAGATAAGCGCAGATAATGCGAAGCGACCATCGCGGCACTGAAAAGGGAGATGGGATAGCTCACCATGGCGACGATCAGGAAACTCCAGCACAGCAACACGAGGTTCATCAGTTTGAAGCCACCCTCATGATCGTGGTCGCTCGCTCGTTGTATTTCTTGCCAGACACTGTCGGGGATCCAATCGAGCATCTGTACCCAGAGCAAGTAGCCGATGAAGATCGCGACCCACTGCAGGAAGGCGAAGAAGAGTATCTCTTTCTCCTCTGCGATGAGGGCTAAGGAATACTGCATCTGACTAGAAAAGGTGCCGAGATGCTGCTTCGAGAAGATGCGGGGTTTTTCGCCCTGACTCAGCAGTAGCTTTGCTTCCTGCTGTGCGTTTTTTAGAACGGCCTGCTCCTGATCGAAAAACATCCTACCTCCTACAGCTGGCTTAAGTGACGCTCCTCGCGATAGATCTTCACCGCGTTCTGGTACCTGTCGGATTTGCGCAGCTTCTTCAGCTCTTTGCTTGTGATCTGCTTTTTCTGGCGGAGCGTGAATGCGTCGCCGCTAAAGCCGCCGCGTGCACCGCAGAATTTATGGCAATTGCCTTCCGGATCGGAGAACTTGATCTTGCTGCCATCGAGTTTGATGGTGAGCAGGCATGCATCGAGAGTGGTATCGCGGTCCTGGTACACGAAGCCGCCGACCTTCTTATATTCCACGATGCCGTTCACGTTACATTCGTGGCCATTGTAGAATTCGGTGTGGAGGTTGATGTAGGCGGTGGTATCGGTCACTTTTACAAATTCCATCGTGTCTTCGGATTTGTATTCACTGCCATCCACCAATGCGTTATTGAAATGCTTGCTATACGAGCCTTCAAGTTTATTCATCAGCTTGTTCGCTTCGCTTGCATCCCCTTCTTTATCGTAGGGTGCATCGTTAAAATCAGCGGCCATAACAGTGATTGCAGCCAGTATGATAATGACAGTGTATAGTTTGAAATCCCTTAAAATATGCTTGCGTTCCATTCGTGGTCCTCGGTCCTTTATCAAATCTATTTATTGAAATGGGGTAACATACGCCGCAAGGTTGCATCTTTGCGGATGAAATGGTGCCAGAGCGCGGCGCCTGCATGAAGCGAGATCAACGCGATCAAGGCATAACCAATCCATGTGTGAACTGCCTTGGAGTAATCCTTATACTCAGGATCGACATCACCGAGAGGCGGCAGTGTAAAGAGGCCGTAGAATTCTACGGAGCGTCCGGCAACGGTGCTCATCCACCAACCGGAAAGCGGCATTAAAATCATGAGGGCATATAAAGTCAGATGTGCGCCGTGGGCACCGTATTTCACCAGGGTAGAAAAATCGGCAGGCATGGCAGGCGCCGGTTTCACCAACCGCCACAGGATGCGCACCGCGACGAGCATGAGAATCAATATACCGGTGGATTTATGCAGACCGTAGGCGAAACCGCGCCACGCTTGTGGGACTTCCCCAAGCAATAATCCGAAGGCGAGCATGGCGATCATCAAGATGGCCATCAGCCAGTGAAGCAATTTACTGAACGCGTGGTATTGCTCCAGCGTGAGAGTAGAAGTGGTAGGTTGTTTCATACGAGACCTCTCATCCAATTCTATGATTGCTAATCTTCGTCCAAAGACAATAATGTCTGATGAACGTCTATCGAACATAAAACGGTAAATGAATTTGTCGCGCTTAAAAAACTTTGGAACATATGAATGGCTTGCAATTGTGACATGCGTTGCAATTGCGCTTCACTTACTGCTGAGCCATAGTCCGGAACCGTTCTTGTGGTACGCGGATTATCCGCTCTGGCTCACGATTCTAGTGGGTGGGATGCCGCTTCTCTTCGGCATACTCCGAAAATTATGGAAACGTGATTTCGGTGCCGACTTCTTAGCCGCGATCGCACTGGTGACTGCGGTAGTGCTCGAAGAATACCTTGCGGCCTCGCTGATCATATTGATGTTATCGGGCGGGCAGGCACTGGAAGTCTACGCGATGCGGAAAGCATCTTCGGTGCTGGCGGCGCTCTCCGAACGCATGCCTGCGATCGCCCACCGGAAAAAAGGCGATGCGGTAGAAGAGATCGCACTCTCGGATGTGAAGGTCGGCGATCTGATCATGGTCTATCCGCATGAAGCAAGCCCGGTCGACGGCGTGGTGGTCGAAGGCCATAGCACGATGGATGAATCTTACCTCACCGGGGAGCCGTATAAGATTTCGAAGGCACCGGGTGCCAGTGTGCTCTCGGGTGCGGTGAACGGTGATACGATGCTCGTGATTGCTGCAGAGAAGCTCGCGGCTGATTCGCGTTACGCGGCGATCATGAAGGTGATGCAGGATGCCGAACAGAAACGCCCAAAACTCCGCAGGCTCGCCGACCAGATCGGCAGTGTGTTCGCTCCGCTCGCACTCGCATTTGCGGGCGTTACATGGATCATCACCGGCGATGAAGTGCGCTTCCTTTCCGTCCTGGTGGTGGCAACACCCTGCCCGTTACTCATCGCGATCCCGGTGGCGATCATCAGCGCGATCTCGATTGCCGCACGGCACGGTATCATCATCAAAGACCCTTCCGTGCTTGAACGGTTGCCGACGTGTACAACGGCGATTTTCGACAAAACCGGAACCCTTACCTACGGTCAGCCGGAATACACACAGATGCATCTTGCCACCGGATTCACTGAAGAAGAAGTGCTGAAGGCGGTCGCGAGTTTAGAGCGTTATTCCAAACATCCGCTCGCAGGCGCCATCGTCAAGGCAGCAGAGAAACGTCAACTGACCCTGCCGCCTGTAGAGCAGGTATCCGAGCGACCGGGCGAGGGCCTGCATGGGCGTGTGCAGGGGCGCAAGATCCATGTGACGCACCGTAAATATATCCAGCGCAAAGCCGAACACCTGGTAAAGGAATTGCCGCCCGTCGCTGCCGGGCTTGAATGCATCGTCCTGATCGACGATGCGTTTGCCGCCAGTATGCAATTCCGTGACAAACCGCGCGAAGATGGCAAGCCCTTCATCAAACACCTCTCACCGGCGCATCAGTTCGACCGTGTGATCCTGCTCTCCGGTGACCGCGCAAACGAAGTGGAGTATCTGGCGAAGATCATGGGCATCAAGGAAACGTATTCGGCCCAATCGCCGGAGCAGAAGCTGGAGATCGTGCGCGGTGAATCTGCCAAAGCGCCCACGCTTTTCATGGGTGATGGTATCAACGATGCGCCGGCGCTCACCGCGGCGACCGTGGGGCTTGCTTTCGGACAGAACCATGCAGTGACCGGAGAATCCGCAGGCGCGGTGATCATGGATAACACCCTCGAGAAAGTGGATGAGCTGATCCACTTGAGCAGTAGCCTGCGGAATATCGCGCTTCAGAGCGCGGTGGGCGGTATGGTGTTAAGTTTCATCGGGATGGGACTTGCAGCGACAGGTTATCTCTCGCCGGTCGTGGGTGCACTCGCACAAGAAGCGATCGATATGATCGCCATCCTCAATGCACTCCGGCTTACGTGGCAAGCGCGTATAGATACCGATATGTAAGCAATAAAAAACGGCGGGGGAAACATTCCGCCCGCCGTTCTCTCTTCAACGTATTTCGTTACTGCATCATCTCGAGTTCGATCTCGACGCGACGGTCTTGGCGCAGGCAATCGATTTTCGCTTGGCGTTTCAGGTTGGCAGCACAATGGGTGATAGAACCGCTTTCACCAAGCCCGCGTACTTCCACCACGCCGATGTTCTTGAAGCCGCGAGCGACGAGATAACCCTTTACGGATTCTGCACGACGGTTTGAGAGCGCGCGATTATATTCGTCCTTGCCCATTTCATCGGCATAACCGACGATATTGCCGCGCACGACCTCTTTCGCCGAGCCTACTTTCACGAGGAGGTCATCGATCTTGTTCATCGCTTCGGTGTTCAGCTCAGATTTATTAAAATCGAAGAGCACGGTGCGTTCTGCTTTGGTGATCGCAGCGATCTTTTCCTGCACCGGTTGCGGTTGGGGTGCCGCCGCTTTTTTATCGCACATATCGTTTGCTTCGGTCCATTTCGTGAGCACGCAATCACCGCGCGCATCACGCACCGGGTTGTTGCGTTTGTCTACGACAGCATCGCGCTGGCCGTTTGCGTGTGCAGATGCACTGGATACAGCAAGGATGAAAGCGGCAGCACAGACGATTCTCTTTACAGAAATCAGCATAGTAGACCTCTTGATTGGAATTATTTCTTTATCGGATTCCTGCCCTTATAGCCTAAATTCCGCTTGCCTGTCAAACCGTTACAATCGGACGCTTTGAAGGTGATTTTACAGCAAAAAAGTGCTATAATTCAGAAAGGTAATTATGATGCACCTTGACACGTTAAAGAGCGGATTCGTACCGCCAGAGAGCAAGTTGGTGCCGTGGAATCAGTGGAATCCGGGGCTGACGAACGACGAGCTCACGCTCGGCCAGGTGAAAGAAACACTACCGGGCGCGAACCCCGACGACATCGGTTTCATGGTGAAGTTGCTTGAGAATCCGGCATCGCCGTTAGCACTTACCGGTGCTGTGAGCTTGGAGCGTCATGACTGCATCCATATCATCTTGGGCCGGGGGCTTCTCAATCAAGACGAAGCGTTCGTGATCGGTTTCACGATGGGTTCTGCGGGCGATGATCTCTCGAAACTCGAGGAATTCATCTTCAAGAAAGTCGCGCGCCATCTTTATCCGACGAATTACCGTATGACGCGTAAATCGCTTAAGGCATACCAGCTGGGTTTAGAGGCAGCCCGCGAAATGGGAACATATAAAATCTATAACTTCCCGTTCGAGAATTATTACCACATGCAGCTCTCGGAGCTACGCAAGATGCTGAAGGTGAATGCGGCGCGGTTGAAACAAATCTACCGTGAAGAGCAGGCGATGCTCCCCGATACGAAGGCAAGCAAGCGCCTCCCGATTATATAATCTTAGTGTTTTCCGATCAGATTGAAGAATTCACGGCGCGTTTTTGCGTCTTTGCGGAAGAGGCCGGTCATATGGCTGGTGCTCATCGTGACATCGTCTTTCTTGACACCGCGTGTGGTCATGCACTGGTGCGAGGCTTCCACCACCACACCGACGCCGCGTGGCTTTAAGGCGTTATCGATCGCTTCGGCGATCTCGGAGGTGAATTTCTCCTGGATCTGGAGACGCTTTGCGAATACTTCCACCACGCGCGCGAGTTTACTGATACCGACCACGCGTTTCGAAGGGAGATAGCCGATATGTACTTTGCCGATGATCGGCACCATGTGATGTTCGCAATAGGAGGAGAAACTGATATTGGAGAGCACGATCATTTCGTCGTATTGATCGATCTCGCCGAAGGTACGTGTGAGTAATTCTTCTGCGTCCTGTTCGTAACCGTTGAAAAACTCCTGGTAAGAACGCGCCACACGGTTCGGCGTGTCGATCAGGCCTTCGCGGTCCGGATTGTCACCGGCCCAGAGGATGAGTGTGCGCACGGCCGCTTCGGCTTCTTTCATCGTAGGACGTTTGATCGAAGCGTTCTGCTTCTTCGAAGATATTGCCATAACAGCTACCTATTTGGTTTTTTGATTAACGATGAATACTTCGACGCGGCGATTCTGCGGTGCGATAGGGGTTTTGACGCTACCCGCACCGAGACCTTGCGCGGTGACCGCATCTTCATCGATACCGCGGTCGACAAGTGCCTTTTTCACGGATGCCGCACGTTTATCCGCCATCGACTGGATGAAATCCTTGTTGCCGGATTGATCGGCGTAACCATTCAGCACCACCTCAAAATCCTTATCATCCCGGAGATCCGTCACGATCTTGTTCACCACGACCATGCCGTCGCGGCCGAGCGTGGTTTTGCCGGCATCGAAATACACAACGTAAGAAGCACCGGTCTCGCTGCGCACCGCTTTCTTGTGCGGTGCTGCAGGCCCTTCGTTCGCATCGCCTTCGTCTTTATTCTTGGCGAGCGGATTGAGGCTCGTGATCGGTGTTTCGATGGTGATGCCACGTTTGGCGGGTTTTGCCGTGGCTTTGGCAGGTGCGGCATCTTCGGCAGCGACATCTTCTGCCACCACGTTCTCTTCCTGTGTCACTTCTTCCATCGCTTCGGGTGCGATGGTGGCGCCGTCGGTCGCTTCGTTCAGGATATTCAATTGTTCATAGAAACGGTCGCGGCACGCAGCGATGTCCGCCATCTGCCAATTCTCTTCCTGCTGTTCGACCCAGCAATCGAACGATTCCATGGCCGCTGCGAGCGCTGCGGGCTGGTCACGTTTCATATCGTCGGTGACGAATTTCATCAGGTCCGCACGTGCCTTCACAAGCGGGGGCAGCATGGTTTCGGGGATATCCCAATCCTTGAGCTCCTCCGGCGCGATCTCGCGGCCTTCTAAGACAGCGATGGCTTTACGGGCGAAATGGTCGGCACTGATCCAGTCATACTGTTTGGCTTCGGATTCGGAGAAGGCCATGTATTCCTTGACGATGGCCAGCTGATACGGTGTCCCTTTGATTTCCATCATATGGAGCGATTCCAGGCCAAAACGCAAGCAACCCGAGAGGGACGGGGTCAGCACAAGCAGGCACAGGACGACCGTGAGCACGCGCGTAATCTTGCGGATACGGGCATAGAAACCGTCTTTTGGGAACCCGCTATTTGGAACGCCTGATACTGTCATTTTCCTGTCGCGCAAAGGGTAATTACGAGGTAAGCTATAGGCTTATATACTGTTTTGCAAGGAAGAGTTTATGCAGCCGGATTTTAAGGAAGTGGACCGCGCCGTGAACGTGGCGCTGGCCGAAGATGTAGGCCGTGGGGACATCACTTCGAGGCTGGTGATCCCAGCAACGGCACGGGGCGCTTTTGCCTTCGTCGCACGGGAGGAGGCAGTGATCTGCGGCCTGCCGGTCGTAATGCACCTGTTTTCCAAGGTCGCGCCACCCGCACGGGGAGGCGAAGCCTTTCAGGCGAGTCTAAGTGCAAATGAAGGCGTGAAGGTGAAAGCGGGCACCAAACTCTTGACCATCCGGGGTGAAGTGCAGAACATTCTGGCGGCCGAGCGCGTAGCGCTCAATTTCCTTCAGCATCTTTCCGGTATCGCAACCAAGGCGAACCAGTTCGTCGAGGCGGTGAAGGGCACGAAAACGGTGATCCTGGATACACGCAAGACCACCCCGGGCCTGCGCGAGCTTGAGAAATATGCCGCGCGCGTGGGCGGAGCGAGGAACCACCGCATGCGTCTCGATGACGGTGTGCTCATCAAAGACAACCATATCGCGATCTGCGGCAGTGTGACGGCGGCGATCGAGACCGCGCGTAAAGCCACGCCGGTGATGACGCGTATCGAAGTGGAATGCGATACACCGGAGCAAGCGAAAGAGGCGATGAAGGCGGGCGCGGACATGCTGCTTCTCGATAACATGAAGCCGGAGACGATCGCGGGCATCGTGAAGGAGAACCAGAAATACCATATCCCACTTGAGGCTTCGGGCGGCATCAACTTGAAGAACGTTCGAGCGTATGCCGAAGCGGGCGTCGATTTCATTTCGGTCGGTGCGATCACGCACTCTGCACCGTGGGTCGATATCGGCCTCGATGAAGTGAAAGAGTAGTATGTTCACACGCACCCGCATATGGTTGGTTTTGCTTCTCATGCTGGTGTGTGTGCCGATCCTGCTGCATGCGCAGAAAGAAGCGCCGATCTCCATCATCCGGGATGACGAGATCGAGCGGTCGCTGCGCGTATTTGCGACCTCGATCTTCAAAGCATCGGGACTGGCCGCGGATAATGTCGAGATCGTCATCATCAACGACCCGACGCTGAACGCCTTCGTTTCCGGTGGCCAGCGCATCTATCTGCATACGGGACTCATCGTCGAAAGCGATGACCCGCTCTTGGTAACCGGTGTCATGGCGCACGAAGCCGGCCACATCGCAGGCGGGCACCTGATCCGTAAACGCGACGAAGCCGAAGCGCTCGGGATCGAATCGGCGATCAGCTATGTGCTGGGGGCGGCATCGATCGCGGTCGGTGCACCGGCAGCGGGTCAAGCCATCATCAGCGGGGGTACGCAGGTGGCGCAGCGCGGCTTCCTCAAATATTCCCGTATCTATGAAGAATCGGCCGATCAATCCGGCCTGCAGGCACTCGAGAAAGCGGGTTTATCCGCACGGGGCCTAGCGAAGCTTCTTGATAAACTCAATAACGAGCAGGCGCTCCTGCATGGCAATATCGACCCTTACGCACAAACCCACCCACCCTCGGTCGAGCGCTTGCAACACGTGAAGAATTTCATCCAGACCTCGAAGGTGGGGGATGCACCGGCACCGCAAGCCTGGCAGGACCAGCAACGCCGCAATGTGGCGAAGCTGAAAGGCTTCATCGATCCGCCCGAGCGTACTTTGAAGAACTATCCGGAGAGCGACACCTCGGTCGCGGCACGTTATGCCCGCGCGATCGCCTATTACCGCCAGCCGGATATGAAACGCGCGCTGTCCGAGATCGACCTCCTCATCAAAGACTATCCGAACGATCCCTATTTCCTAGAGCTTAAAGGACAGATGTTGTTCGAGCATAGCAAGGTCGAGGAATCGATCCCGTATTACAGACGGGCGGTGCAGCTGCAACCGGATTCGGCGCTGATTCGTCTCGGCCTTGGCATCGCAGAGATCGCGACCGAGAAGAAAACCTATCTCGAAGAAGCGGTGATGCATCTGGAGCGCGTGGTCTTGAAAGAACCGAAGAATGCGATGGCGTGGAGACAGCTTGGTATCGCTTACGGCCGCCGGAACGAACTCGGCATGTCTTATATGGCACTCGCGGAAGAAGCGACCTTGCTCGGCAAGAAAGAGGATGCCAAACGTTTCAGCAAAAAGGCCGAAGAATTACTCCCGGAAAACTCTCCCGGCGCCATCAAAATCCGCGACCTGAAAGCCGCGTTGGATAAGAAGAAAGACGATGGTCTTTTCTAGGAAGAACCTGGATAAATAAGGGTATTCACAGCATTTGAAGGTTTTTTATCACAAATGTTAAAGAACCGTTAAGGACGCCTATAAACCCCTTGCATTTAGCCTCTTCTGGGGCCATTAATACTACATCAATTAATCCCACTATGAGGAGTGATGACTATGGGTTCTGGTTCCCGTTTATTAGTATTTGTGGTGTTTGTCCTGGTGGTCGTTGCCACCTCTTCCGTTACGGCTACGCTGATGAAAACCAGCGGCGTTTCGGATGAAGTCCTCGGCAAAAAAATCGCCGATTTCGTTGTGAAAAATCCGGAAGTGATCGCAAGGTCTCTGCAGCGTGCGCAAGCTCAGCAACAAGAGCAAGAAGCACAAGATGCGCAGAAGAACATCGGCGATTCCCGTAAAGAACTCGAGAACGATTCGGGCACGCCGTTCATGGGCAATCCGAAAGGCGATGTCGTGGTCGTGAAATTCAACGACTACAACTGCGGCTTCTGCAAACGCGTAGCGCCGGAAATCGAAAAAGCGATCGCTGCTGACAAAAACCTGAAAGTCGTGATCAAAGAATTCCCGATCCTCGGTGAATCTTCTGAGAAAGCGGCACGTGCTGCACAAGCGGTATTCTTCTTCGCGCCGGAAAAGTATGCTGAGTTCCACCATGCGCTGATGAATGCAAACATCCGCGATGAGAACTCGATCTATACCGAAGCGAAAAAACTCGGTATCGATGCCGACAGGCTCAAAAAAGAAATGAACAGCGAGAAAGTCGTTGCTCAGATCCAGAAGCATCAGGCTCTCGGTCAGAAAATCGGTGTACGCGGTACTCCGACCTTCGTGATCAATGGCGAACTGCAGCGTAAACAAACGAGTGCAGATACCATTAAGGAAGAAGCGGCTAAATTCCGTTCGGCGCACTAATCGCCCGAGCGAACTTGCACAAGAAAAACCCCGCCTTCACCGGCGGGGTTTTTTATTTGTAAGCACTACGGTTATTGTGCGGTGACCCAACTGGTTGCCGTGTCATATACACGGACGGACTGGCAGACGGCACCCTTCGGCAAGAACGAAGGAACAACCACGTCTTTAAGATAAAGCGCAAGCGCTTCCGCCGTCGGTTCACCTTTTGTGTAAAAGATCTTCTGACCGGTGATTTTGCTGATGGCACGACCCAGCGTGTCGGCCTTATTCAGTATCACGTTATGCTCCCAGTTCTGATCGCACCAGGCTTGCAGTTTTTCCTTGAGCTCGTAGAAATCGATCACCTTATCACCCGCTTTCTTGTTCGCGGTGACGGTCGCCTCGACCGAAATGCGATAGCCATGCAATTGCCCGCAGATGCCTTTGTCGTGCATCAGGCGTTTGGCTACATTACAATCGATTCGGACGGTACAGGATAACATCTCGGGGATGATGATGGCTCTTATCCCCCTTGTCAATAATTGACTGCGGGGATATTGCCCGTATACTGCTCGGCATGGCACACGCAATCGCAAACCTGATATTCAATATCCTCAGCCTCTATGAACTGGTGGTGTTCATCTACATCCTCTTCGGCTGGCTGCTCTATTTCGGCATCCTGAACCAGAACCAGCCGGTAGTGCGTAAAATAAACGAGGTGGTGTCGCGTCTGGTGGAGCCGGTCCTGCGGTACTTCCGCCGTATCATCCCGCCGATCAGCGGTATCGACCTTTCCCCGATCGCCCTCTTCCTGGTGATCTATTTCTTTAAGGACTTACTGCGCACCGTAGGCTGATGATCCCGTTCTACCGTATCATTCCCGGAGGCGTGGTCGTGAAAGTGAAGGCACAACCCGGCGGCGCGATGAATCGCATCGAAGGTGTGGTGGAAGGTGCTCCTGGCGAGGCCTATCTTAAAGTGAAGGTGACGTGCGTCGCAGAAAAAGGCAAAGCCAATAACGCGATTATGGAGTTGCTTTCTAAAGAATGGGACGTAGCGGTGAGCGACATCACGCTTCTTTCTGGTAGCACGGCAAAACTGAAGCAGTTCGAAATACGTGCGCTCTCAGAAAGCGAATTGTTAGGATTAGTTCGCTAAGCGGTACGTCGTGACCGTATCCTCGCCGAGCCTGCGGGTGGAAGCGAGATGGAAGCGTTTCGTCTGGCGCATATGCTCTGCAGCGATGGAGCCAATCGCGGATAAGCCATCCCCGCCGATGGTGATCCCGGCCTGGAAATGCACGATACTATCGACCAATCCTTCTTTCAGGAGCGCCGCGGCAAGGGTAGAGCCGCCTTCCACCAATAATCGTGTGATGCCCCTTTCCGCAAGCAAGGCGAGGGCGTGTGTGAGATCGACATGCCCGGCTTTCGATTGCGTGTGCAGCAGGGTGATGGCGCTGCTAGGCAATTTCTGTGTCGTCGACAGGAGCCAGACCGGTGTTTCCTTTGCGGTGCGCGCGAGCGCCGAATCCTTTGGCAGGCGTCCCTTGCTATCTGCGACAACACGCACCGGAGAGCGATGCTCCATGCCCGGCAGGCGGCAGGTGAGGGTAGGATTGTCGGCAAGCACGGTGCCGATACCCACCATGATGGCATCGTGATTGGCGCGCAGCTGGTGTGCGTAGGCGCGTGAGGTCTCGCCGGTGATCCATTTACTCTCGCCCGTACGGGTGGCGATCTTGCCATCGAGAGAGGTCGCGAATTTCAGGGTGACGAAGGGGCGCAGTTTCTCGATCGTCGAGAAGAAACCTTCGTTGAGGGTGTGGGCTTCTTTCTCAAGAATGCCGGTAGTGACGGCGATACCGGCTTTTTTCAGCAGGGAAATGGATTTCCCCTGCATGCGCGGGTCGGTGTCTTTTACGGCGATGACGACGCGTGCGACACCGGCGTTGATGAGTGCTTGTGTGCAAGGGGGGGTCTTGCCTTGATGACAGCAAGGCTCGAGCGTTACATAGGCGGTGGCGCCCTTTGCGTCTTTGCCCGCTATCTTCAGTGCCTGCGTTTCTGCATGGGGCCTGCCGGTATCGGCGGTTGCCGCACGTCCTACGATCACACCGTCCTTCACGATCAGGCAGCCGACGGAGGGGTTTGGCGCTGTCATGCCCAGTTGACGTTTCGCCAATGTCAGCGCCATACGCATATACTGCAGGTCGGTAAGCGCCATGGAACCTCTTTAGGCGATGCTATTTCGCCATCTGGTCTACGAATTTGCCGAAATCATCGAGTTCACTGAAGTCTTTATACACCGATGCGTAACGCACATAGGCCACGGGATCGAGACCCTTCAGCGCTTTCATCACCGCCTCGCCGATGCGCGGCGTATCGAGTTCGGATTCGCCGGTCTTCTCGAGTTCGCGCACGATGTTATTGACGGCGATATCCACTTGCTCCGGTGTCACCGGGCGTTTACGTACCGCCACGTTGATGGAGCGGGTGAGTTTATCGCGGTCAAAAAGACGGCGTTCGCCGTTCTTCTTGATCACAATGAGTTCGCGGATCTGCACACGTTCGAACGTCGTGAAGCGCGATTCGCAGCTGGTGCAGAAACGGCGACGGCGGATCGCAGCGCCATCTTCCGACGGCCTTGAATCCTTCACCTGCGTATCTTCAAACCCACAAAATGGACAATGCATCAGATGCTCCTCTGGTGATTAGGTGCGCGAATAGATCGGGAACTTGTCGCACAGTGTGCGTACTTTCGCGTGCACTTCTTTTTCGATTGCGCCGTTGTTTTCCGGATTCTTCGCCAGACCATCCAGCACATCGCCGATCAGCTCGCCGACGTGTTCGAACTCTTTCACGCCGAAACCGCGCGTGGTGCCTGCCGGGGTGCCAAGGCGCACGCCCGAGGTGACCATCGGGCGTGCCGGATCGAACGGGATGGCGTTCTTGTTGCAGGTGAGGCCCGCACGTTCCAGGCTTTCCTCGGTTTGCTTACCCGTCAGCTTTTTCGGGCGGAGATCGACGAGCACGATGTGGTTATCGGTGCCGCCGGAAACGATATCCGCACCACGTTTTTTCAAGACTGCAGCCAGTGCGCGCGCATTGTCGATCACCTGTTGGCCGTATTTTTTGAATTCCGGTTGCAGCGCTTCGGCGAAGCACACTGCTTTACCTGCAATCACATGCACCAGCGGACCACCCTGGATACCCGGGAAGATCGAGGAGTTGATCGCTTGTGACAGCGTGACGTCTTTGCCGGATTCGGTTTTGCGCACCACGAGGTTGCCGTTACGCGCCAGGATCATACCGCCGCGCGGACCGCGGAGCGTTTTGTGTGTGGTGGTGGTGGTGATATCGGCGATACCGACCGGGCTCGGATAAGAGCCGGCAGCGACCAGACCCGCCACATGCGCCATATCGACCATGAGGAGCGCGCCGACGCTATCCGCGATCGTGCGGAAGCGCTGCCAGTCCACCACGCGCGGATAGGCGGAGAAGCCAGCGATGATGAGTTTCGGTTTATGTTCTTTCGCGAGTCTCTCGACCTGATCGTAATCGATCAGCGCATCGGATTCCTTCACGCCGTATTGTACTGCCTTGAACCATTTACCGGATTGGTTCGGCGCGGCACCGTGGGTTAAGTGTCCGCCTGCTGCAAGCGACTGGCCAAGGATGGTATCGCCAGGTTTCAGAAGCGCGTTGAACACGCCTTGGTTCGCTTGTGAACCGGAGTTCGGTTGCACGTTCACGTAATCGGCACCGAAGAGTTTCTTCGCACGGTCGATCGCGAGTTGTTCGACGACATCGGCGTATTCACAGCCGCCGTAGTAACGTTTGCCCGGGTAGCCTTCGGCATATTTGTTGGTGAAGACGGAACCTTGTGCGGAAATGACCGCCTGGCTCGCGATATTCTCGGATGCGATCAGTTCGATCTGATGTTGCTGGCGGGCGAGTTCGCCTTCCATCGCCTTTAAGAGTTCCTTATCGGTTTCATGATAGGACGCCGTGAAGAAGGAAGATGCTTTATTCGAATTACCCATGGTAGAAACTTTCGCCGAAGACATTCAATAACCCTTTCTAAATCAATCGCCTAACCACAACATATAGATTAGGGCACGCACACTACTACTAGAATTTGGTGCGTTATTCAAGCATTTTCAGGATGTTAACGGTTTTGTTAAACAGGTGGCGTTGTGTGTGTGGGCGTTTAACCATTCCTCAATCTATTCACAGTAGAATAAAAGCATGCAAATCAGACCGTTCGTACAACCATTCTATGGCCCCCGCATTCTCTATCCGGAGACGGCGATGGCGTTTGCCGGCTCGAGTATAGGGTTGCATGTGAAGGATTACTTCGCGATCGACGAAGCGGAATTCAGCCGCTCGCTCTTGGTGCTGAACCACGATGAAATACATCCGGAAGGTTTTCGTGCGGCCGTGAACCACACCCTTCGCCACCGTGTGCCGCTGATGAATGATTATTTCACGCATTATGTCGACAATGCTGTCGACCTTGCTTTGCTGAAGGCCATCTTCTCCGATCCGGAGCTGCGTGATGATGTCGCGGAGTTCAAGGGGCTGGGCGATGATGCTTTCAATATCGGTTTTGGCAATCTCGCGCGGAGGCTCGGGAATACCGGACTTCGTTATGAACAGATGTTGAAAGATATTACCGAACAGGTGGGTGAGGAGGGAGTGCGCTCGGTGCTTGAGATGCCTTCCGTGACCCAGGACGGGATAACACTCGCAGATGACTTGTTGCTGATCGCACGCGAAAATCTGAAGAGAGAATTCTCCTCGATCTTCGGCGACGTACCCATGCGCATGGACCGGCCGCACAACCCCAATCTTTCGATGGCGGCACAGCGCATGTATCTGACGTATGAAGAATGCGGCCCGATGACGACGCGCGAACTGGCCGATGATAGTGTGCGGCTGATTAGCGAGCCATTAGAGAATATCCAGCAGCTCCGAGTGCTGTGGGAGAACTCTATCTATATGGGTTTAGCGGTATGGGCCGGAAAATCTGCGGATGCTCCGCTCGAAGAAGTGCTTAAGGACAAGCGCTTCGAACGCCAGCGCCGTATCACGACGCAGCAAGATGTTCGGTTACTCGATCAATTCCGTACAGCATATCGCAACACAGAAAGTGAAATACCGCCGGAGCAATTTGCGCTCGCGATGCTGTACGGCGCGCACATCCATGTCGACGACCGTTTCCTGCAATACCTGAATCGCGACATCTGGGCACCGCGCGCCCATTTCAATATGGCGTTCGATGTGATGACGTTTGGCGTGAACCAAGTGCTGCGTCCGGATTTCGCGGACAGTGTCCGGCATGAACATGATCACTTTGCGTTGAAAAAGGTTGGCCAGACTGATGCCCACGCAGTGAGGATGGCGCTCTTCGGCGATGGTAATGGGCAAGAGTATCAACGCTGGATCGAGCAAGTACGCCTGCACGGCAAGCGTGAATATGGTGGATACCCCGTCCACGCACTCCCGATCGAGGCGATGGCGGAAATAGGGGCGGCGGCATTCCATGCGCGCAGGACAATCGTACGAGAGAATCCCGCTATTACTATAGATGGTCTTGAAGAAGAACTGGATAAACGTATGGCGGGCGTCGGACCGCTATGGGAAGCGCGCAAAGCGATCGATGATGAGATCAAGGCGACCGTGGTTGCGATGTATAGCAAACGCTTCGGCCCGGAAGAAGGCAGGAAGCTTGCCACTGTGCTCGGCACGAGCGACACTACCATGAAGAGTTGGCTCGATCACGTGCGCAGTAAGAACGACGGACCGTCCAAACTCCCGGGTAAATAACCTTACGACATCTTCTCAACGCGGCGGGCATGCCTGCCGCCTTCAAAATCCGTCGTGAAGAACGCGCGCAGTATTTTCTTCGCTTGTGCATCGCTTACCACACGTGCGCCGAGTGCAAGCACATTGGCATCGTTATGCTGGCGCGAAAGGACGGCGACCTCTTCATTATGGCAGAGGGCGGCGCGGATATGTTTATGGCGGTTCGCCGCGATACTGATACCGATGCCAGAGCCGCAAATCAGCACGCCGCGGGCGGCTTTGCCGTTCTTGAGCGCTTCAGCAAGGGCATTGGCGAAATCCGGATAATCGACGGAAGTAGGGCCGGTCGTGCCGAGATCGAGTGGGGTGAGGCCAAGGAGCTTCAGTTCGCCTTTTAAGGCTTCCTTCAGTTCAACGCCGGCATGGTCAGAGGCAATCGCCACAGTCTCAGACATAAGTATCCTTGGATAGGTTTACGGCGCGATTCTAACGCGATTGCGATTGGCTGCAAGGAAATTAGCGAGTTCTAGCCTTTGTATTCCGGCAACTGCCATTTTACACGGTACTGCACGAGATCGTCGAACGTGCGGCTTAGGAATTTCTGCACGAAGATGGAGTTAAATGCACCGTTACCTGCGACACCATTCCCATCCCAGCTGTTCTCTTTTTCATCGGCATCGGTGATACCTTTATCCAGACGGTCGACACCTTTGGCTTTCCATGCGCCGTGACCGTTGGTGCCATAGCTCATGACTAGGAATGCGCCTTCGGTGGTGACCACCGTGCCGCCTGCACCATGGATCTCGATCTCACCCTGAGTATCATCGGCATACCCGCCGATACCTGGGCCACCACGCCAGGTAAGGTTTTCATCGACCACATAACTGATGCGGCGTCCCCAACCATCCATCGCTAAGCCCGGAGAAATGAGCAGCGTGCGCACCGGCACCAAACCCGCCACAACATTCGTCGCCGGATCTTTATAGTTGGCGCGGTGGCAATTACCTTGGTTCGCCTGCGTACCTTCACCGGAACCGCCCACACCCGGGACACGCTCGACACCGAAATCCGGGTCGTTGTTATTGAGCGAGGCATCGGCAGGGCAGGGTAGGTAACCGAATTTGACCACGAATGTCTCGATCGCACTGATGATGAATTCAATGCGTTCCTGTGTGGTCTGGATCTTTTGTTGCTCGACGCGGCTTGCACCCACGGCAAGTGCCGAACCCGCGATCAGTGCAATGATGGTGAGCACCACGGTAAGCTCCATGATACTGAAGCCGTGCTGCGACTTGGTTTTGCGGTGGCGTGCGGGGAGGATATTTTTCATATTAGCGCCTGTTGTAGGCAAGCTGTGTACGAGAGCCTGCCAGTTATGGATTTTCACTCTAACATCTTAGCAGGAAAAAGTTAATACTTGGTAAATTTTGCTTGAATTTCATAGCCTTATCGTTTTTTGCGGTAATTTATTCTGCTTAAAAAACAATAGGATAACAGTGGGCGTAAAGCTTCTATGCCGATTCGAAGATATCTTTGAAGGGGATAAAGGTGCGGTCCATGCGAGGCGAACCTTGCATGATCGTGAACGGAATGCTGATCGAGACGCGTGGGCCATGGTGGTTGCGCACCTTATGGAACACCGCCGGCGGCATGTAGAACATATCACCCGGTTTTAAGACAAACTCCGCTTCTTCTTTCAGGTATTGTGCTTCGTCTGCTTCTTCCACGGCAACCGCGTGGTCATCCAGCGGCCCTACGATCGTGAATATCTTCCAGGTCGTGCTGCCGATTACCTGCAGGTAGATTTTATGCTGCGGGCGGTCGCGATGGGCATTATAGCCAGTGCCGCCGCCTTTCGGTGAGACGTACAGGTGCACATCGGCACGCGCATGCTGGATGTGGTTCTCGAGCGAATCGATCAGTGCGGCTACGGGTCGATTGATCTGCGATTGGTTGCGCATGAGAAAGCTATGTCCGCCTTCGAGCAGTGCCTTCATCTCGCGTTTTTTTAGCGAGGTATTCGACCACGGTATCTTCTCATCCAGCAATATGCCGCGTTTGCCGCCGCCGATGATCTCGGTGCCGATATTGAAGTTACAACCGTCATTCAGGCGTTTTTCGATATCCTCGAGCGTGATGAGATGTTTGAACTTCTGTGTATTGCCCTCAATGACGAAATACTCGCCCGCCTTGGTGCGTCTGGCGAATTCGTCCAAGGAAAGCGGAGCAATGAGGTCGGTGAAGTGCATGGGGAGAGTATAGCCTAACGATCAGAAATCACCATGCTGTTGTACAGGCTTGTCGTCGGCGTAGTGTTTGATGAGGTTGATCAGGAAATCCATGCCATCCACACGCGTGTTGCGGGTGGTGGTCTTGATACGTTCGATAAAGGTCTCGGCGAATTTCTTGGGGTCGGCCTCGGCGGTGATGTTCTCCTGCTGCATTTGCTGGAGCACGAAGATCAGCACACGGACGGCTACCGCGAAACGCTCGGACACTTTACTTGCCTTCAAGAGAGCCGGAACACCGAGCTCACCTTGGTCGGAGATCAGCATCTTGACGTTCTGGATCGAGATCTTCGCACTACGGGCCAAGCTCGCGTAGAAAATCTGCAGGCTACCCATGCATAGTCCAGAAAGCGGGGTGAGCGAACCATCTTTCTGCATACCACGTACGATACGGCCCATTTCGGCGTCGTGGAAATGTACGCCCATCATCTTCATGCTCACCACTTCACGGGCGCGGGCGAAGAAAGTATTGATGTTCGCGAAGTTGGTATTGTACTTCTTCGCCATCTCATCCTGGATCTTTTGTGAGACCTTCTGGATAATGTAATCAGACACCGTCGCGGAGATGGAACCGTTCGTTACCATCGCCTCCACGACCTCGTGGTTATCTTTGAAGTAATCGACCGCTTTGGTGAACGTGCCTTCCGCGATGGTGGCTTTGTCGTTCATCATCAGCGCGGTGACGACATCGGCATTCTTGGTTTCGACCAGGGCATCGGTTACCGATGCGCCGATACCTTCGCGGCCAGCGATCGCTTTCTGTTTCTCAATGCTTTCCGTGGTTTTGATGATCTCGACCAGGTCTTCGTCGGTCAATACGTCGGAAAGCTCGATCATCGGCAGCGATACATCGCTGTTCTCGTCCATCGCGAGCGATTTGGCGATATCGTTCGAGAGTTCGCCCGATTCCGACAGATTCTGCGAGAGTACCTTACGCACCTCGACCGCCGCATCCTTTACCAGCATGCGGAATATCTGCTCTACGATCTCGATCTGTTTCTCGGTGAAGTTTTTCCCGGTCTTTCCGGAGAACTGGAGTGTGAGTTTCTCGGCGACACGCGCACGCTCGCCCGCCGAGTTATCACTCGAGAGCCGCGCTAAGTCTTCGCGTGTTATGGGACTCGCATCCGACGCCATTACCATTATTCAACTCACCCTTTTTATTTGCGGCAGACTAACTACTGACGTAGGGGTAGAAAATCTACCTTGCATAAGTACCACTATACCCATGGAAGCTATTTTACCGTAGCACAAATTAAATAAAGGTTAAAAACGTTAAACTCTATCGGTTCAATGTGGCACGACTGCCGCAGCTTTAAACAGTATTTTTACGGTATTTCTGCTAGTAAAATTAGCTAAAATTTTAATCAGTTTGGCACCGATTTTTATAACCGGCGATTTATCACAACTTACAGTCGAGCCGGATGCTCTTTGGCCAGCTTGACGATGTGCTTCAATAAACCAGGAAAACGTTCGTTCACCTCTTCGATACGGGCGATGTTGCGATTCTCGACCCCGAGCTTCGTCGTGCGGATCAAACCTGCCTCTCGCAGGATACGGAAGTGATGGGAGAGGGTCGATTTCGCAATGTTCTTGAGGGGTGAGGCTTCCGTGCAGGACATGCAACTCTTCTTGTCGATCAGGCTTACGAATATCTTCAGGCGGATCGGGTCGGATAGTGCCCCGAGGACGCCGGAGAGCGTGATATCGTCTATGGATGGGTGCATAAACTGTTTCATAGAAATACTCTAACATAACGCTTGACTAACTTCAATAGTTCCATATTATTGAACTAACGAACAAACATCAACAACACGATAGGGAGAATGGTTATGTCACAAAAGCTTCAGGGTAAAGTAGCACTCGTCACCGGCGGCTCGCGCGGTATCGGTGCAGCCACCGCCCTTAAACTCGCAAAAGAAGGTGCAGATGTCACGCTTACTTACGCAAATTCCAAAGACAAAGCAGAGAAGGTCGCAGAATCGATCCGTAAACTCGGCCGTAAGGTGAGTATCGTGCATGCCGATGCAGGTAAACCTGAAAATATGAAGGCGCTGGTCGACGGCGTGGTCAAGGAATTCGGCAAACTCGACATACTGGTGAACAATGCCGGTGTATTCCAGGCCGCGGGTCCGGTCGGTGAGATCGATACCCAGGAATTCGAACATCAGATGGATGTGAACGTCCGCTCAGTGGTGGCAGCAACGCAGGCCGCGGTGAAGCATATGAAGAGCGGTGGCCGCATCATCAATATCAGCAGCGTGCTTGGCGAACGTGCGATCTTCCCGGGGGTCAGTGCCTACACGATGACGAAATTCGCCGTTGCGGGCCTCACCCGCGGTTGGGCGATTGATCTCGCTTCTAAAAATATCACGGTGAATGCGATTGCACCTGGTCCGATCGCAACCGACATGGCGCCGGATGGTGCGGAGCAAGTCACCGCACTCAAGCGCAAGGGCACTCCCGAAGAGGTGGCGAATGTGATTGCTTTTATCGCAAGCGATGAATCGAGTTATGTCACGGGTGCATTCATACCGGTGGATGGTGGTGCAAACGCTTAGTACAAAAAATTGTCCTTAAGAAAAGCGGCGAGGGAGGCCTTGCCGCTTTTTATTTTTGCTGCTTGCGCATCGGCCAAAAATACGTCGCGACACCGTATATAAAAAGGACAACCCCGATAACCAGGCCTTTTATGAAATGGGCTTCGGAATCCTGTCGAACCGGCCGGTTGATCTTTGGTTCTTCCTTTACATATTCTACGTCGATGACATCACCGGCCTTCAGTTTTTCGGAGATGAATCCATAGTGCGAATTCTGTTTATAGATCTTTCCGTCCACGACGAAAGAATAACCATAGGCCTTGATCGGTTCTTGCCTGATCGCAGGGTATAGAACCAGATGTTGGAATAACGGCGTGCTGTCGATAAAGACGGTGGCTTTTGCCTTAGACGTATTGGATTCGAAGAGTCGGTACATGAGAATATCGTTGGTGAAAAATGCGGAAGTGACAATACCCGCCAGAACGAAAAATAACCCTATGCATTCTTTGCGAGTATACAGCGCACGCTTCTGTTTGCTTGGTTTTGCTTGCGGACGGCGTTTCTTCATACGATAGTGAATGATCCCTGCTCTCCCTAGGCTGCCTATCACTATAGATGAACTACTGTATCCTAAAAAGATATGTCTTTTTACGGCCACACGCGCACGCGATGTCGGGGTTTAACCCTTATAAAAATTGACTGAAGAAAAATAACAGCTAAAGTTTCGCTATGGCATTTAGCAATTTCATAGGTATTGTTCTCGGGTTTCTGGTTATTTTCCTAACCATTACCATGCACTCCGCCAATGGCAGTGCATTCTTAAGCACCGAAGGTGCGATGCTGGTGATGGGCGGTACGTTCGCGTATGCGCTGATGAGTTTCCCCGGCAGGCTGGTGTTACAAGCGATGAAAGCGATCGTCCACATGGTCACGAAACCGGTGCACGGCCCTGAAACACTCAAAGACGATATCCAGCGTTTTGTCTCGTGGGGTTATTTCATCCACAGCAAGGGCATGAAGGAATTCGAGCGTAAAGTCGCAGAAAAACTGATGGATCCTGAGCTCCGTTACGGTGCGGATCTGCTGGTATCCGGCTATAATGCCGAGGATGTCCGCAGGCTGATGGAAACCGCCGCCGAAACGGCTTTTGAACGTAATACCCGTCCGACCGCAGTGCTGCAAAACATGGCAGGCAGTGCGCCGGCCTTCGGCATGGTGGGAACGCTCGTCGGTATGGTGGTGATGCTCGCGAATTTCGAGTCGGATATGTCAAAAGTAGGCTCCGGCATGGCGATCGCCATGATCGCGACCTTCTACGGATTGGTGATGGCGCGCCTGGTGTTCATGCCGGCGGCGAACAATCTGAACATCAAACAGGAGCAGGTACGCTTCCGCAATTATCTGCTGGCGGAAGGATTCGCACTCCTGGCAGAAAAGCGCACGGCGAGTTTCGTGCAAGATGCACTCGATAGTTATATGGACCCCGTCCACCATCAGGATCTGACGCATCTGCGCCAGCGCAAAAATGAGCCAGTCCTCTAAACGCCGCAAGAAGCATCAGGAGGTCGAAGAAGGCTGGCTTTTGACGTATGCCGACATGATCACGCTGCTCTTATGTGTTTTCCTGATCATGCTTTCTGTTTCCCAGCCTGAACTCAAGAAATTAAAAGAGGTCGAGAAACAACTGCGCCAGCAATTCGGTACGCAAGATGAAATCAAGCTTATCACGAATACCGATAACAATCCTCCGGCCGAAAAAGCCTCTCCCTTCTTTAGCATCATGGAACACTTTACCGGTGTCATGAAAGAGAATGTGATGTTGTCGCAGGATGTCTTCACGCGCGAAACCAAGAACGGCGGCGAGATCGTGATCCGTAGCGCGCCGATGTTCAAGCCGGGCGAAGCCAAACTTACCGCAGAAGGGGAATGGACGGTCGACCAGCTCGCCTCTACCCTCTCGGCCTTCGGCTACGCCAAATATGTGATTTCCGTGGAGGGCCATACGGATAATATCCCTATCACGAGCGCGATGTTCCCATCGAACTGGTATCTCTCGGCTGCGCGCGCTGCCGCAGTGGTGGAGCGCTTGATCGTGCAAGGTATCGATGCAACGAAACTGCGTGCGGTGGGTTATGGCGATACACGTCCGGAAGTGCCGAACCAGGATCTGGATGGCCACCCGATCGAAGAGAACCAGGCCATCAACCGCCGCGTGACGATCCGCATCGAGAACGCGAACTAAGCGGCCGTATTCCCGGCAAGTACGACGTGCGATTTTGGGAATGCGTCCGTCTGCTCTTTCTGGAAATAACGCAGCATCTTCTCACGCACCTCACAGCGCAAGGTGAACAGATCGGAAGAATTGCGTGCACTTAACGCAATCCTGAGCTCGATCGAATTCTCCTTACAATCCGTCACCAGCAGATCGCAACGTTTCCCATCCCACACGGGCGAGGCTTTCGTGATCTTCGTTACTTCGGCACGCACGGCATCGATATCCACCATCGGGTCGAGGTAGAAGAATACCGTGCCCATGAGGTCGGCTTCGTGGTAGGTCCAGTTCTCGAAGTGGTTCTGACTAAAATATTGCAGCGGTACGATCAAGCGGCGCATATCCCATGCGCGAATGACGACATAGCTTGATGTGATCTCTTCGATAACGCCAGACTGGCCACTGACCACCACTTCATCGCCGAGCAATATTTGTTGCGAGAGTGCAAGCTGAACCCCGGAAATCAGGTTCGAGAGGGTTTCCTTAGCTGCCACACCGATGATGATACCTGCCACACCCGCAGAGGCGAAAAGGCTCATGCCGAACTCGCGGAGCGACGGGATCATCAGTGCCATGCCGATCAGGGTAAGTGCACTAATGACGAAGATCGCGACCCGCATGAGGACGACGATCTGCGTATTGAAACGACGGGCATCGACACTGTCACGTGCCTGTTTGGCCGGAGAATTGAGCGCCAGCCATTTCCCGAGCCCTTTCGTGAAGCTGATGAAGAGCCAGCCGAGCACCAATACGCTAAAAGGTTTCAGCGCGACATGCAGATGGGCAGTGGCCTTCGCCGGGATATGGGTAAGGGGGAAAGCGGCATAGAGTGCAATCAATATCAAGAGCCACAGCAGCGGGCGGCGTATATGTACGATGACATCGGTGATCAAGCTCGAATGGAACAGGCGCTGCGAACGGAACAAGCGTACGATAAGTGCCTGTGCCACCTTGGCGAGCACCAATGCCAGTATCAATATGCCTGCCGTTTGCAGGAGATGGATTAAAGGAGTGTTTTCTAAGAACTGTTCCATGGCAACCCTTACTAACGTACCTCGGTTAAACGGGCAATAAGCTAGTTTCTAATCCGCGGTATGGGATTCTTTCTGCGCTTTGGCCAGATCCTTCCGGAATGCTGCATTCTGCAGCAGGCCCCCGACGATCAAATCCGCCAGTTGCTTGCCGCCTTTGATATCGTGCGGGTAATGCATGCCCACTAGCACGCGGTGCTGCGCAATCGTCTCGGCACGGTCGATGAACTGCTGGCGCTCTTTCGGGAACACCATGCCAAGCACATAGGCAAAACAATAGCTCGCCGAGGTATGGCCGCTCGGATACGCATTATTCGAATGGGCATCGATTAATGCTTTCACGCGGCTATCGGAGAGGTAGGGCCTTTTGGTGCTCCAGAAGGTTTTGGCCTGATTGGTGACCACACGCGACGTATCGGATACTCGGTCCAGTAATACAAAGAGTGCTGGATTCGATGCACGTGTGATTTCAGGATGCAAGGTCTCAAGCATCCTTTCGGGATGCACATCACGCTCACTGGCGGCAGCATTAATCTCCTCTTTGGAAGCATGTTTCTGTAGAGCGATGATGGTCTCTATCTCTTCGTTCCACGCAGCACTTTTGGGTGCAAGTGGCGGGGTGAGCAATGTCGGCGGGACCGTTTCCGCAGGGAAATAGGGCTTAGCATGCACGGCCTGCGAGGTGCCGAAGCAAATGATTATGAAACAAAGAAGGCGGACTAAAAGCATCGTATGGCCTCTTTTAGAAAAATGGTGCCGGAAGAGGACTATAAACATTCTTTTATCCATCTAATATATAACGATAAATAGATAACAAGATTTGGTTTATACCCCCATTTGTACCCCCAATTGATTCTCGTAACCGAACCATGGAGCTACTTATGAATGGCGTAACGAAGTGCATACTACTTTCTTCTTTTATAATTACAAGCGCTTGCGCCAGCTCACCCCACACGAAGCAATCGATGCCGATGAAGCATGTGCGCTGCAACGGCGTAGAGGAGTGGGTTACTAACCAGGAACTTTACGATATGGTTGTAAACACTGGCAGCAATGCAGGTGGCAAAGGCTGTGAAATTATCCGCAAAGAGGAGGAATAGTCATGAGTGGTTATCTCAACAAAGATACGTCTAAAGCAGTGTTCGAACAATTCAAAGAGGATGCAAAATATCTTGAAGGAAGTTTTGTAAGCCCAGCAGCATTCACTCGGATAGATCTTGAAGATGCAAAAGGACTTTGTCAGCTTGTGGTCGAACGCTTGGATATGTATGCCGATTTATGTGCATTCACAATGGTTGGTGATAAACAATTCCGCGTGATTGCAGAAGATGTGCTGTTGGCTACTCTTAACCTTGCGCGAGAATTAGAAAACCATTTGGCAAGGCTAGAGCATAAGTTGAAGAGCATCAGCTAACCACTTACGTAATGAAGGCCAAAGGGCTTAACAGCGCGGACAAAAGTACTACGGAGGCTATCGCGCTGCGTGTTGTACAGACGATGCGGTCACACGCGAAGCGGAAGAAGATAGACGGGAGCCAGTGGCGGAAGAACGTATGCTTGTGGCGTCAAAATGGGACATAAAAAATAAATAAAGGCAGCCTCTTGTCAGGCTCTTTATACGGCATATATACTACAATGTTCGCAATCGGTGAGTTGCGTAAATTTGGAGTACCGCCTCATGTCAGATAGTAAAAAACCATCTGTGCCGACCGCCTTAAAATCAAGCAAAATCAATAAATTGAATCATGTAAACATCAATTTGCCGACCACCCCCCGTCAGATCGAACTAGATCTCCATGTCGAAAAACAGGTGAATCGTGACGGCGTTGATATGGGCGTACTTTCAGATGGAACTGCTTTCCTTTCTGGCCGCGGCCTTGCTCGTCTGTGTGGGGTATCTAACTCTATTATGTCTGAAATCATGGCTGACTGGAATACAGAAAAGCCTCGCATTAAGCGCATCAAAGAAATTTTAGGTGGCGATCATCAGGCATTAGATAGTCCGATTGTAGGGGAAGTGGAGTTTGATGGTGCAGTTGGGTATGCATGGCCTGAAGATGTCTGCCTAGCAGTACTGGAATACTATGCAATCGATGCGCAACAAGGTAGCTCAGAGCATGCAAGGAAGAACTTCCGTCTGCTTGCTGGTAAAGGTTTGCACGACCTCATCTACAAAGAGGTGGGCTATGATCCCAATTACAACGTTCCAGAAAAATGGCGCATCTTCCACGACAGAATGTCGCTTGTTTATAATTCCGTTCCGGTCGGGTACTTCGGCATATTTAAAGAGATCGCGGACATGATAGTCCATCTCGGGCAGAACGGTGTGCATATCGACTCTTCTTTCGTTCCTGACATTAGTGTTGGTATCGCATGGGGTAAGCACTGGGCGGATGCGAAGCTTGATGAGAAGTTCGGCACAAGGATTAAGTTTGAACATAACTATCCTGAATATTTTGCACAGGCAAAATCGAATCCACAAGAGCCGTGGTGTTATCCCGAGGCCGCCTTAGGAGAGTTCCGTCGCTGGTTACGTGAAGACTACATCGGTGATGGTAAATTCGCTAAGTACCTCGAGGGTGCAGTAAAGAAAAAGGCTATCCCTTTATCGTTCGCACAACTTGCGATAGCTGCTTATCAGGAAGCTGTTTAACGCTGCCAGTAACCTTTCCACTGGCGCGACGCCGGACTCTCCATCGTGGCGCTTGTCGCCATCAGATAAAGCTCTCCGTTGCTGATACGGCGGTTGTCCTCGAAAAGAGGCCTTTCTACATCTTCTGCCGCATACAACGTGTAGAGCAGCATGATCCTTCAGCCCATAATTCTTTTGACAAACGTGGTTCGATTCACGACATACAGAATCGAACGGAGCTATACGCATACGTTTGAATGGTTTTTATATGGTTTAATTATTGTTTCTCAAAAACTTACAAAATAGTTGCGATAGTTTGCATGGATTTTCGGGCATTCGTTTTAGGATACGAGCATAACAGAAAGGAAAAGTATGATTACCGAGAACTTCAACCTAAACCGCGCAGCGTATACAGTCGCTGAACTGGAGGCCATTCTTCCTTTCCGCCGCACAAGGATTTACGGCCTCGTAAAGGAGGGTAAACTACGACCCACACGATGCGGTCGTCGCACAATGTTCCTGGCAAGCGATGTGCAAGCATTCCTTGTTTCGTTGCGTGATGATCAAACCTCAGGTGGGGTGCAGTAGATGCAGCCTTCGTTTGACCAAGGATTGCAGCATCTCAAGAACAGTCTTCTAAACGGCCTTGATCAATTGGTTAATGTGTTGTTTCCAGCGCGTACGATACTGAAATCAGTGCATGAGTATCGCATCGGAACCCACGGAAGTATTTCGATACGATGTGATGATGGAGCATATTTTAACCATGAGACAGGCGAGGGCGGTGATATATTAACATTGATTCAGCACGCCCTAAAAACCGACTTTAAAGGTGCGTTAGCATTTGCGAAGGGGTTTGTTGGTAGTGCGCCTAAGCCTGTGCCTAACCTTCAGAAGCGACTGAATGAGCGCGCGGAACGGCAACGTGATAAAGCTATTTTGATGCTAAAGCGTTCGGTTTCGATCAAGGATACACTGGCACAGCGATACATAGAGGAGCATCGCAGAATTGAGGCGGAGTATGTTCCTGCATCACTGCACTTTCTGCCACACGCTTATAACCACACCGCCGATGGGTTTTTCCCTGCGATGATTGCACCTATCAACAGTGTTGATGCTGAGGTGATTGCAGCGCATGTCACATTTCTTGATCCCAAGACAGGCAACAAACTTAAAGGAGATGGCATCAAATCGCGCCTTATATTTGGCTCTTGCAGAGGTGGCGCAATAAGGCTTTCAGGGGCAACAGACAGGCTTGCATTGTGCGAAGGTATCGAAGATGGCTTAACCATATTGAGTACTACCGACTGGCCAGTTTGGGTAACGGGAGGCACGTCGAATCTACGCTCAGTAGAACTGCCTGATTCGATAAGAGAAGTACTTATTGGTGCAGATAATGATCAGGCAGGGCTTGAGGCCACACAACATCTTGCTAAACGTTTAACTAAAGAAGGCCGCATGGTGCGCATCGCTACACCACCATCAGGATACAAAGACTTTAATGCAATGCTTTGCGGGGAGAAACACCATGTCGCATGAAGATATAAAGGCGGTGATTGATACCGCGCCAGTGGTGAGTGTGAAGGAAGATATAACCACAACGATCACTCGCCTCTCTATGCTACCTCCACTGGAATATGAAAGGGTGCGTGATTCGGAGGCAGAGCGTTTGGGTGTTCGGGTGGCGGCACTTGATAAGGAGGTGTTAGCCAATCGCAAGTCCTTACAGCAGGATGATGATGCGATGATGTTCTCAGTGGTTCCGGTATGGCCGGAGCCTGTCGATCTTGAGATATTGCTCGATGAAGTGGCTACAACCGTACAGCGCTTTATTATCTGCGAAAAAGAAACTGCGATTGCAACGGCGCTATGGTGCGCGTTCACATGGGTGATTGATGATGTACAGGTAGCGCCACTGGCGGTGATTACTGCTCCTGAGAAGCGATGCGGCAAAAGCCAACTGCTTAACCTTATAGGCAAACTAGTACCAAAACCTCTGGTGGCTTCCAATATCTCACCCTCAGCAACCTTTCGAGTAATAGAGGCATATAGGCCAACCCTACTCATCGATGAGGCAGATACGTTCTTCAAAGATAATGAAGAACTGCGTGGTGTGATTAATAGCGGACATACACGGCAATCGGCGTATGTGATTCGTTCGGTAGGCGATGATCATGAACCGAAGCAGTTTTCCACATGGGGTGCTAAGGCCATATCCGGTATTGGCACGCTCGCTGACACCATCATGGATAGGGCGATTATACTAACGCTCAGAAGGAAGCTGCCCCATGAAGCCGTAAAGAGACTGCGTCATGCGGAGGCGGGTACGTTTGAGGTTTTAGCATCCAAGCTCGCACGATTCGCACAGGATTATGGTGATACCGTAGCGCGTTCCCGTCCACCATTGCCCGAAGCGCTGAATGACCGTGCCCAGGATAATTGGGAGCCTTTGCTTGCGATTGCTGATTGTGCGGGTGGTAAATGGCCTGAGCTTGCCAGAAACACTGCGCTTACATTATCCAGTGCCGAGCATGAAAGCCCATCTCTCTCCGCTGAGCTACTGAGTGATATTAAAAAGGTGTTTGAATATAAGCTAACGGATCGCATCTCCACCACCGAGCTTATAACCGCACTCTGCAAAGACGAAGAAAAGCCATGGGCAACCTATAACCGTGGCAAGCAGCTTTCATCCCGTCAGCTGAGCAAACAACTCTCCGAATATGGCATTGCCAGCAAATCAATGCGAATAGAAGGAGTGGTCTCCAGAGGCTTTGAATTACAACAGTTTAGCGATGCGTTTGCGCGCTACTTAACCTCTACCCCCCTCGAATCCGCTACATTGTTACAATCCAGCTTTTCCGAGCCTTACACTGTAGCAGATAATGTGCAGTGTAACATTTACAAAAACGAATCCTCTACTCTAGAGGCCGCAGAAATCCTCAATTGTAACAATGTAGCAGATAAATCAGGGGTAGTAGAGGTAAGGATATGAAGGCAGAAGCGTTACTAAATTACGTCAGCAGTCGTGACGTATCGGTATCGGTGAAGGACGGTTCACTGGTGGTGAAGGGGCATAACCACGACGTGGCCGAGGTTACTTCTTTGCTGCGCCAACATAAGGGTGAGCTGATCGCGCTCCTATCGAGCAAACCAAACGGTAACGATCTAAAACATTTCTACGAGGAGCGAGCGTCGATTTACCAATTCGATTCAAACTTCATCAAAGAAGAAGCAGAGCGATGGGCATTTCAGGATGCGCTTACAAGCTATGTACGGGAGCACCACCCAACGATCTATGCACAGGTCGAGAAACTCACGTCAGACGTAATACACTAACATAAGGCTTAGTATGCAATCGGATATAACTGAAAATACAGATCAAAAACACAAGCCTTGGCAGTTTAAACCCGGCCAATCTGGCAACCCTTCCGGTAAACCAAAAGGTTCAAGGCACAAAACCACCATGGCGGTACAGGCCCTGCTCGAAGGTGAAGCCGAGGCGATAAGCCGCAAGGCGATAGAACTTGCGCTTATGGGCGATTTGACCGCCATACGTTTGGTGTTGGAGCGTGTTCTACCACCCCGTAAGGATGCGCCTGTCTTACTAGATATTACTAAGCCTACATCGCTGCAAGAAGTCACCCAAACAATTGCGGATGTAGTGGATGCAGTTGCAGGTGGTGAAATCACGCCGGGCGAGGGTCAGGCAGTGGTGAACATCATCGATAACCTACGAAAAGCCATCGAAACAACAGAACTTGAACAACGAATCACTAAACTAGAGGAGCAAGTGAAATGAACAACCTAACAAGACGTATTAAAGAACTGGAAAACAAAGCAGGCGGCGATCATCTGGCCGTATTGTTTAAAAAAGATAATGACGATATAGAGGTTCTTAAAGCCCAATACTTGGAAGAACGCCCCGAATTACATGGCAAGCGCATCCAATGGGTGTTCGCATGTTGGGAAGAGCGGGGGGTTTAAATGTGCGGCGCAGTTGTTATTTTGCTAAACGCTGTTTTTCTTGCCAAGCCTTTACCTCTTTAGCTTTCCATCGTTTACCGCCCGTTGCCAATAGAACAGGCGCAGGGAATGTAGGCTTTGTGATTATAGAGTTTTGTACGGTCTTTTTCTTCAGTGACACATAGTCTGCAATATCTTGTGCAGTCCATAGTTCTTTGCTGCTGCTATGAATCACGCGTAGATAATGCACTATCTTTTCCAGCATCAGTTCTTGTTGTCGCATAGTTAACTCCTTTTAGACTCTGGGTTCTCACAAAAATCCGCCCAATGCTGCATCATCGCCCGGCGTTCAGATAAGTATTCAGCACGGTTATAGGCGGCACGCACTTTATTTCGTTCGGCATGAGCAAGCTGACGCTCGATTACATCTGGCTTGAACCCCATTTCATTCAAAGCGGTTGAAGCAAGCGCACGGAAGCCATGACCCACCATCTTGCCCTTATATCCCATGCGCTTCAGCACCACATTCACCGTGTTCTCGCTCATGATAGGATTCTTCTGGCGATTTTGAGAGGGAAAGAGATAGGGGCTGTAACCCGTGAGTTGCTGCAGCTCTTTAAGTAACGCGATGGTTTGCTTAGCCAAGGGTACAATATGCCTCTCACGCATTTTGGTATTCTCAGCGGGTATCCGCCATTCTTTTGCCTTCCAGTCGATATGCTCCCACATCGCACGACGCATCTCACCCTGACGAACAAAGGTGAGTAGCAGTAGTTTAATCGCAATCTTGTTTTGCTCGGTGGTTTCTACCTTCTGTAGTTTCTTAAGTAGATCGGGTATTGCCTGGGCCGTGAGCGCAGGGTAGTTCGATGCCTTGTGAGAGTCGAGAGCACCTTGCAGGTCAGCGGCAGGATTATACTCTGCAAACCCACTGGCTATCGCATAACGAAATACGGCCACACAGTTCTGTAAGATGCGGTGGGATAATTCGGTTGCTCCGCGGTTTTCTACTTTGCGGATGGCATCCAACACTTCGGCAGGCTTAATTTCTTTGATCGGTCGTTTGCCTATCTCAGGGAAGATATTATGTTCAAGCCGACGCAGTATCTTTGCACCATGTATGGGTGTCCATTTGGCTATATTCTTTTGGTGCCATTTTCTGGCGAGTGCTTCGAAGGTATTTTCTGCCCCTAGGATAGCCTGACGCTTTTCTTCTTTCTTAACGTGACTAGGGTCGTCGCCTTTTTCCAGTAGCTTCTTCGCATCCGAGCACCTATCACGCGCAACTTTTAAACTTACCTCTGGATAGATGCCAAGTGCCAGCAGCTTTTCCTTGCCAAGTACGCGGTATTTCATCCGCCAGTACTTCGACCCGTTAGGATGCACAAGCAAGAACATACCTTCACCATCGGACAGCTTGTAGGGCTTATCTTTTGTTTTGGCGGTCTTGATCTTGATTTCGGTTAGTGGCATGGCTGGGGGTATATCCCGGTTATATACCCCCATTTATACCCCCAATTGTTTAGGCTGTAAACGAACAAAAGTGAACAGGGATGAACAAATCATCCTTGTTTTATAAGTGTTTTAAGCTATATTGGTGAACCTACACGAACGTAGGCGAATCAAGAAATGGTGCCCGGAAGAGGACTCGAACCTCCAAGTCTCGCGACACTAGTACCTGAAACTAGCGCGTCTACCAATTCCGCCATCCGGGCACATGGTAGGGCCTTTAAAAACCGGCCTTTAGAGGGCGCTTACTATCCCCACTTGCCCCCTGATTGTCAAGTCCTATGGCGGGCTTGGCCTTAGGGGTGCATAAAGAAGGTTTTCCGCCCAAACATCAAATTCTTGTTGGAATTACCCCCGCGCTTGCCTAATATCCTTCCTCGAACCTATGGCAAAGAAAACAACCACCAACGACGTACTCGATAAAAACAACCCGCTCTCCGCTCTCAGGGCCGAGATCGACGGGATTGACGACAAATTGCTTGCCTTGCTCGTGGAGCGCGCAAAAGTCGTGGAGAAAGTCGGTAAGGTCAAAGCCTCGATGGCGCCGGCTGAGGGCAAACGCAGTATCATCCGCCCGGGCCGGGAAGCGCGTATGGTCCGCCGTATGGTCAAGGAAAGCGATGGTAAGCTGCCGCCGACCGTGGTCGCGCATCTCTGGCGTACGATCATCTCGAGTGCGATCAACATCGAAGAACACGCCAACATCTCGGCAGTCGCCACCCATGAGAACAGCGAGTGCTATTGGATGGCGCGCGAATATTTCGGTGCCTTCACCCCGACCACCAAACGTTCGAGCACCATGGAAGTGGTGCGCGACATCGTCGAAGAGCGCGCCACCGTCGGCGTGCTGCCGGTGTGGGACGAGGAATCCCCCAAACCGTGGTGGACCCGGTTGGTCGATACCGAAAACCCGCCCTATGTATTTGCGAAACTACCGTTCATCAAACTCGCACCTTCCAAAAAATCCCCGATGTTCAGCATCGGCTACGTGCAGCCGGAAGCCACCGATGATGACCACAGTCTTTACGTGTTGCTGCTCGAGGAAACCATCACCTTCGATTCCGCCAAACCCCATGTCGAGGAAATCCTAAAAGTGCCTTTTACCGTGATTGAACATTATCGCCAGGTGGGATCGCCGAACATGCGCTATTATCTACTCGATTTCGAAGATTACATCGATCCGAAGGATGCGCGCCTTGCGGCCTGCACGGACAGGCTCAATAAAAAATATGCAAAGAATGCAAATGCCAGACTGCAATTCCTCGGTGCATATGCATCGCCGATCGTGATCGGTACGGAAGCAGGTGAAGAAGAGGCGCCAAATGTCAAAGCCCAATAAAGCCGGCCCCAGATTACGCATCGCCCTTTCTACGCTCGAGAAGATCGAGCCGTATAAACCCGGCGTTTCACGTATCGAAGGGGTAGCAAACCCGATGAAGCTTTCCTCGAACGAGAATCCGTTCGGGCCATCGCCGAAAGCAATCAAAGCGGTCGAGAAATCGACACTCAAGATGCACCGCTATCCGGAAGGTTCATCGAAGGTGCTGCGCGATGCGCTCGCGGAGAAACATGGCATCGATGCCGAACGCATCGTATGCGGTGCGGGTTCGGATAACATCCTGGAGCTGCTATGCCAGGCATATGCCGGGGTCGGGGATGAAGTGCTGTATTCCGAGCACGGTTTCCTGATCTACCCGATCGCTGCACTGCGCGTGGGGGCAACCCCGGTCAAGGCGCCGGAGAAGAACCTGACGACGGATGTGAGTGCGCTCCTTAAAGCCGTGACGGATAAAACCAAGATCGTATTCATCGCCAATCCGAACAATCCGACCGGGAGCTATCTGACGCGCGGTGAAGTGAAGATGCTGCGCGATAAATTGCCGCCGCACATTCTGCTCGTAATCGATTGTGCGTACGCGGAATACGTCACCGAGAAAGATTACACGACCGGCTTGGAGCTCGTGGCAGAGACCGAGAATACAGCAGTGACCTTCACCTTCTCGAAGATTTATGGGCTTGCCTCGCTTCGCGTGGGTTGGGGCTATCTCCCGACCGCGGTGGTGGATTATGTCAACCGCATCCGCAGCCCGTTCAACGTGTCCGAGCAAGGGCAGGTGGCGGCCGTGGCGGCACTGAAAGACAACGAGTTCGTGAAGAAATCGCGCGAGCACAACACGAAATGGCGTGACTGGCTGACGCATGAGCTTTCCAAACTCGGCATCAAAGTGAACCCGAGCCAAGGTAACTTCATCCTGGCTGAATTCCCCTCCGATAAACGCCGCAATGCCGATTCGGCGAATAGCTTCCTGCAGAGCCGCGGTATCATCGTACGTGCCGTGAAAGGCTACGGGCTGCCGGATCACCTGCGGATCTCGATTGGCTTAGAGGAAGAAGTGCGCGCGGTGCAAGAAGCCCTCGAAGAATTCATGAAGCGTTAAGTCCCGGCTTAAGGCAATACGCGATAATACGAGACATCGTAGCTCCGATGTGCTAATCAAAAAATGACCACATGCTTATAGAGGCATCAAACCTGAGGGGGACGTCATGGCTCATTACGTAATCACCGTTGCACAACAAAAAGGCGGCGCCGGCAAAACCACGGTCGCAGCTCATCTCGCGATTGCTTTCAGCCAGATGGGCAAGAAAGTCGCCGCGATCGACGTCGACCCGCAAGGGAGCCTGACCGCATGGCACACCATCCGCGAGAAACGTTTTGGCGAGGGCTTCACCGGTGTCAATTTCACCGCACTTTCCGGCTGGAAACTCGGGGCCGAGATCGACCGCCTGAAAAGTGACTACGATATCATCGTGATTGACTCTCCGCCGCATACGGAAACCGAAGCGAAGACCGCGATCCGTTCCGCTGACCTCGTGGTGATCCCGATGCAGCCATCGCCGACCGACCTGTGGGCGACCAAAAGCACCATCGAACTGACGCGTAAAGACGGTATCGAAGCCTATATCCTGCTCAACCGTATGCCGCCATCGGGCAAGCTTGCCGCGGCGATCGCAAAAGACCTTCCGCACCGTCTGAAGACGGAGCTGCACAACCGTGTGGCGTATCAATCCTGCCTGCTCGAAGGCCGTGCGGTGACGGAAACCGCACCCTCCGGTGATGCGGCAAAAGAAATCCGTGCACTCGTGCAGGAAGTGGTGAAGCTCATGGAAAAATCCTCTGGTGAAAAACCCGAGACCAAAAGCACCAAAAGCAAATCCAAAGCTGGCTAGAAGGTCGCGCTAGATGGCAGACGACGATCAGCAGACAGAGAAGACAGAAGAACCTAGTCAACGACGGATAAAAGAAGCCGTCGAACGAGGTCAGGTTGTTTTTTCACGGGAAGTCACCAACTTCCTAATCTTCGTTGTCTTTGCACTCCTGATTTCCTGGATGTCGCCCTACATCATGCATACGACGGCGGACCGGATGGTGCGCTACATCGAATCCCCAGACGATATCCGCATCGACGAACGCACGTTCGGCACGCTGTGTATGCGTCTTATGGGCGATCTGTTCATGATCGTGATGCCGCCGGCGATATTGGTGATCGTGGTGGTGGTCGGCTCCGCACTGCTGCAGCATGGGTTCAACATCTCGTGGGAACCGGTCATGCCGAAACTCGAGAAGATCTCCCTCATGAAGGGTATCAAGCGCCTTTTCTCGATGCGTTCAGTGGTGGAACTGATCAAAGGTATCATCAAGATATCGGTGATCGGTATTGTTTCGTACATGGTGGTGATGCCGCAACTCGTACGGATGGACCAGATGACCTCGTACGATATGCAGGCGATCCTGATGTTCCTTGGCACCATGTCGTTCCGCGTGGTGCTCGGTGCCTGTATCGTGATGGGCTTCATCGCGGCACTCGATTATCTCTACCAGCGCTATGAATACCTGAAGTCGCTCCGCATGACACGCCAGGAACTCAAGGAAGAATTCAAACAGACGGAAGGTGACCCGACCGTGAAAGCACGTCTCAGGCAGATCCGTATGGAGCGTGCCCGTAAGCGCATGATGACGGCCGTGCCGAAAGCCGACGTGGTGATCACGAACCCGACGCACTTCGCGATCGCGCTCAAATATGACCAGGGCACGATGGTGGCACCCGTGGTGGTGGCGAAAGGTCAGGATCTGATTGCGCTGCAGATCCGTAAGATCGCCGAAGAACACAAGGTACCGGTGGTGGAGAACAAACCGCTCGCCCGTGCGCTGTTCGATGCGGTGGAGCTGGATAAGGAAATCCCGATCGAGTTCTACCAGGCCGTAGCAGAGGTGATCGGTTACGTCTACCGCCTGAAGGGTAAGCAGGCCGGCAAAGCGGCTTGAAGAATTTCCCCGCTAACCCTTGAATTTTTAGTCGATTTCTCCTACATATAAGGCATGTTCAACCGCCTCTCTGACTTCAAGGATTTCCTGCGTCAGGAAAATGACGATTTCGTCGTTCGCAAGATCGGCCCGTCACAACCCGTGCTGGGCGGTGTTTTCGGCGTGTGCTTCCTTGTGCTTCTGGCGGCGGGCTATAACGTCCGCGAACTCGGGGAAACCAACCTTATCGCGCTCATCACGGCGGTATTTCTCGGGCTTACCATCTATATGGTGCTCCAGATCGGCCGTGTAAACGAACAAGTGCTCGCAAGTGATTTTGAGAATGCGCTCTTCGCCGGCAGTGCAGCAGCCGGTACGGAATTCTGCGTCGTCGTGAAAGACGGCGGCGAAATCGTGTATATCAGCCCGGGCTTCAAGAAGTTCTTCAAACAGGATAAGGGCGTCATGAGCAATACGATCGACTGGCTTCTCCTGTCGATCAATGTGCCGGAACAAGAACGCACGAACCTGACGATGGCGTTCAAACAAAAAACATTGGGTCAAGGCTATTTCGAACACACGGATGCCTTTGGTCTGGTACGTAAAACGCAGGTGACGATCGAACCACTGCCGCGCCCGAAAGGGTACGCGATCTTGAAAGCCCTGAAACCGTATGTCGCGGTGCCGGAAACGGTCAAAGGGGATGTGGCGACCAATACGCTGCCTTCCAACTTCTTCACGCTGATGGATGCACTGCCGATCGGTGCCTATATCCTGACGCCGCAGAACACGCTTTCGTACGCGAACCCGATTCTGGCAGAGACGCTCGGCTATAGCGTGGCAGAAATCACCAACGGCAAATTCGATTGGGCGCAGATGGTATTCGGCAGTGAATCCATGGGTGCACCGCCGACTTCCTGGCAGGGCGAAACGGCACTGCGCGGCAAAGACAAAAAACCGATCAAGGCATTCGTGAGCCAACTCTTGATCGACGATGGCAAACCCGGCGAGCAGGGGCTGCGCATCGGGTTTGCGCGCGTGATCAAATCGTCGGTGGGCGTTCCGACCGGTGGCGGCGCACCTTCGAGCGAATTCATGGAAAAATCGCCCATCGCACTCGGCATCATCGACGGCGAAGGCAAAGTGATTTACAGCAACCCGGCACTCCGCAAGATCGCGGCGAAAACAGATGATGAGAAGGCGGGTTGGTATTTTGTGCAATCCGTGCACCCGGAGAAGAAGACCGATATCAACCAATGGCTGAAGGAAGGTAAGAACCCCAAAACCTTCCAGAAGAAGAACACGCCGCTCGATATCGTGCTGCAAGCAAAACAAGGGGCCGTTACGGCCTCTCTCTATTTGACGCCACTCCATAACGATACGATGGAAGAGCCGAAATTCCTGATCTCGCTCATCGATACCACGGAATTCAAGAATCTCGAGCAGCGTATGGTACACTCGCAGAAGATGCAAGCCGTGGGTCAGCTCGCGGGTGGCATCGCACACGACTTCAACAACCTGCTCACCGCTATCATGGGCTTCTGCGATCTGCTGTTGATCCGTCACCCGGCGGGCGATCCGTCGTTTGCGGATATCATGCAGGTGAAACAGAACTCCAACCGTGCGGCGAACCTGGTGCGCCAGCTGCTCGCATTCTCGCGCAAGCAGACGTTACAGCCAGAAGTGATCGACGTGACGGATGCACTCGCTGAACTGACGAACCTGATCCGCCGCCTGATCGGCGAGAACATCGAACTGAAATTCACGCATGGTCGCGACCTCTATCCCGTGAAGGTTGATCAGGGCCAGCTCGAACAGGTCGTGATCAACCTGGCGGTGAATGCGCGTGATGCGATGAAGGAAAAGGGTGGCGTACTTGCCATTAAAACACAGAACGTCGTGATCGATAACGACCATCCGGTTGCCAAAGACCTCGTGCCACCGGCAGAGGATGAAGTCATCACCGAAGGTGAATATGTGCTGATCGAAGTGATCGATACCGGCCATGGCATCCCGCCCAATATCGTGACCAAGATCTTCGAACCGTTCTTCTCGACGAAGGAAGTGGGTAGCGGCACGGGGCTTGGTCTTGCAACTGTATACGGTATCGTGAAGCAGACCGGTGGTTACATCTATGTCACGAGTGCGGTAGGTAAGGGTACGAAGTTCAGTATCTACCTCAAGCGTGCGCAGGATGTGGAAGCGGCTGCAGCAAAAGAAGCGAAGAAGGCCGAAAGCGAGAAGGATACGGCAGGCTCTGACCTTACCGGGGCTGGCACCATCCTGCTCGTAGAGGATGAAGATCCGGTCCGGGTGTTCAGTGCGCGTGCGCTGCGCAACAAAGGATACCATGTGCTCGAGGCGGATTGCGGTGAAGCCGCTCTTCGCGTGATGGAGGAAAAAGGCATGAGCATCGAACTCATCATCACCGACGTGGTGATGCCGGGTATCAATGGCCCGACGATGGTGGAAGAAGTGATGCGTAAATTCAAGGACATCAATGTGATCTTCATCTCAGGCTACGCAGAAGATGCGTTCGTGAAAACCTACGGTTCAGAGCGTAAATTCAACTTCCTGCCGAAGCCTTACACACTGAAGCAACTGGCGACCAAGGTGAAGGACGTGATGGACGCACGCAAGGAAAACAAAGCGTAATATTATTCCGCTTTGTCGCCGCCGAACTTCAGTTCGATCTCTTCGAGCAATTTGATCTGGTCGCGTATTTTCGCCGCTTCTTCGAAATTCAGATTCTCTGCTGCCTTGAGCATATCCTTATGTAGCGTCTCAATCTTCTTACGGAGTTTATCCGGCGCAAGCAGGTGACCTTCGTTATCGAGTGCATCCTTGTTGGTGACGATCTCCTCCTGCTTCATACTTTCCATGATGGCTTTCTTGACGCTCGCAGGAGTGATGCCATGCTTCTTATTGTATTCCATCTGGATGGTGCGGCGGCGGTTGGTTTCTTCAAGCGCTTCGGTCAAAGCCTTCGTCATGTTATCAGCGTATAATATGACACGGCCATCGACGTTGCGTGCCGCGCGTCCGATGGTTTGTATAAGCGATGTGCGTGAACGGAGGAAGCCCTCTTTATCGGCATCGAGGATTGCGACCAACATACATTCGGGGATATCAAGGCCCTCACGCAGCAGGTTGATGCCGATCAGCACATCGAACTCACCTTTGCGTAAGTTGCGGATGATCTCCACGCGTTCCAGGGTATCGATATCCGAGTGCAGGTACGTGACCTTTACGCCGGCTTCCTGCATGTAATCGGTGAGGTCCTCCGCCATGCGTTTGGTAAGTGTGGTGATGAGTACGCGACCACCCTTCTTCGCGATCGCTTTGGATTCGGCGATCACATCCTCCACCTGGCTTTCGACCGGACGGATGATACATTCGGGGTCGATCAGACCCGTGGGGCGGATGACCTGCTGAACGAATGCACCTTGTGTGCGCTCCATTTCCCACGGCCCGGGTGTAGCAGAAACAAATATGCTCTGGCCGCGCATGGCATCCCACTCGGAGAATTTGAGCGGGCGGTTATCGAGTGCCGAGGGCAGTCGGAAGCCGTATTCGACCAGTGTGGTTTTGCGTGCGCGGTCGCCATTATACATACCATTGATCTGTGGGATGGTGACGTGGCTTTCATCGACGAATACGAGTGCATCCTTCGGCAGATACTCGAACAGTGTCGGCGGCGGTTCGCCCGCTTTCTTGCCGGAAAGGTAGCGCGAATAGTTTTCGATGCCTTTGCACACACCCGTCTCGACCAACATCTCGAGATCGAACTGTGTGCGTTGTTCGATCCTTTGCATCTCGAGCAGTTTGTTCTGCTCTTTTAACTGCGCAAGACGTTCTTTCAGTTCGGCCTTGATGTGGCCGATCGCTTGCAGCATGGTCGGACGCGGGGTGACATAGTGGCTGTTGGCGAACAGCGTAATGGCATCGAGCGTGCCCATGCGCTCGCCGGTCAACGGATCGAATTCATAGATGTTATCGACCGCGTCGCCGAAGAGTTCCACGCGCCAGGCCCGATCCTCCATATGCGAGGGGAAGATATCGATGTTATCACCGCGCAGGCGGAATGTGCCGCGGTGGAAATCGATATCATTACGCTCGTATTGCAGGTCGATCAGCTGCTTGGTGAAATCGCCCATCACCACGATATCGCCTTTGGCCAAAGTGATGACCATCTGCATATAAAGTTCCGGCGAACCCAAACCATAAATACACGAAACGGAGGCTACCACAATGGTATCGCGCCTAAGCAGCAGCGAGCGCGTGGCGGAGTGGCGCATCAGATCAATCTGCTCGTTGATGGCGGAATCCTTCTCGATGAAAGTATCGGTTTTCGGGATATAGGCCTCGGGCTGATAGTAATCATAGTATGAGACGAAATACTCGACCGCGTTTTCGGGGAAGAATTCCTTCATCTCGGCGTAGAGCTGAGCGGCGAGTGTTTTATTGTGAGCAAGCACTAAGGCAGGACGCTGCGTCTGCTCGATCACATGTGCCATGGTGAAGGTCTTGCCCGAACCCGTCACCCCTAGGAGCACCTGGTCGCGCTCCCCCGCCTTCGCTCCTTCGACAAGTTGGCGAATCGCCTCGGGCTGGTCGCCGGAGGGCTGGTACGGTGCATGAATCTTGAATTTTGCGCTCATTGTCGTATGATTTCTAAACGAAAGAACGTAAATTTACCAGTATGTTTGAGCACCCACAAAACCCGTTTGAATTATTCGAAGCCTGGTATACAGAGGCAAAAAAGAGCCTGGGCGATGAAGATGGCTCGGCTATGTGTCTGGCAACCGCCGATAAAAAAGCGCGGCCGTCATGCCGTATGGTGTTACTGAAAGGCGTCGATGAACGTGGCTTCGTGTTCTATACCAACCAGCAGAGCCGTAAAGGCGAGGAACTGGAAGAGAACCCTTATGCAGCGCTGTGCTTCTACTGGATGGGTGCACGGAAACAAGTACGTATCGAGGGTGGCATCAAGCATACGACAAAGGCAGAAGCGGATGCTTACTTCAAATCCCGCCATCCCGTAAGCCGCCGGGGGGCATGGGCATCGGCACAGTCACGCCCGCTTGATCACCGCAAAAGTTTGATCAGTAAGGCCGAGGGTTTCAAAGAGATGTATCCGGATGATAATGCGATCCCGCGGCCGCCCTACTGGGTGGGGTATCGTTTGGTACCGGAAGCAATCGAGTTCTGGCAGGAGGGCGATAACCGCCTGCACCACCGTGTGCTCTACACCAAAACCAGCAAGGGCTGGAAATCGGGTCTGCTGTATCCTTAGACGTTGAACAGCGTCGCTTGCACGAAATACGATGGGAATTGTTGCTGCAGTAATAGTGCCGCCGCCGCTGCGTGCGGCATGGTGTCGTAGATACCGAAGCACGTAGCGCCACTACCGGACATACGCGTGAGTCTGCAATCTGCGGTGCCGGCGATGGCAGAGAGCATCTGGGCGATCTCTGGCATCAGGTGGGTGGCTGCAGGCTCCAAGTCGTTCTTGCAACTCCGGAGGAATTGAACCCAGTCCGCTACGGTATTGAAGGCTTTGATCGCGACCGAGGGCGAAAAAGGCAGTTGATGATGTGCAAATACGTCCTTGGTCGCGAGGGGTTTGCGCGGGTGGACCAGTACAATCGGAAAAATTGGAAGCGCAAGCGGTGTCAGTCGCTCACCGATGCCCTGCACGAAACAACTCTCGCGGCGGTAGCATACGGGCACATCGGCACCGAGCGCCAGTGCGAGTGCTTCCATCTCTTTCGCCGGAAGCTTGATGTTCCAGAGTTTAGCAAGCAGGTGGAGAGTAGTGGCAGCATCCGCTGAACCGCCACCCAAGCCTGCGCCCACGGGGATGGTTTTGGTGAGGGTAAGGGCTGCGCCTTTTTGGATCCCGGCTTTTTTCTGCAACGCCTCCGCGGCACGGAGCACAAGATTATCGGTGCGGGGAAGTGCGGCATTCTCTATTTCGAGCGAAAGCGTATCGGCGGGTTCGGCAGCGATCTCATCCGAGAGCGCGAGGGGACCCATGATGCTTTCCAGGAGATGGTAACCATCCGGACGTTTGCCCGTGATGTGCAAAAACAGATTTAATTTTGCGGGTGCATGCAGCCGAAGCGTCATGGCGTTTGCTGCGTATCGTCGCTATCCGGTTTGGCATTGGCGGTGCGTTTTACCGGTCCGGTCGGCGCGAGAAAGGTCTCCGCCCCTTCCAAGCCATGTTCGATCTTCGCTTTGATGAGAGGGAGTTCTTCTTTCGGTGGATCGTAGCTTAACGCACGTTTCCACTGATAACGTGCTTCGGTGGTGCGGCCGAGTTTCCAATACACATCACCCAGATGATCATTGCTGGTGGGATCATGCGGTGCGATCAGATTCGCACGTTCGATGAATACGAGCGCATCGGTGTATTTACCAAGTTTGTAGAGCGCCCAACCGTAACTATCGATGATGTGTGCGTCGTGTGGACGCGCGGTGATCGCCGTTTGCAGGTATTCACGCGCCTTGTCGAAATTAATGTCTTTGAGCAACCAGCTATAGGCCAGGTAATTGAGCACATCCGGATTATCCGGGCTCAGTTCCAGTGCTTTATTGAGATCCTTCTCGGCATTCTCCCACTGATCCATGCGTTCGTAGCAGATACCACGGGCATAATAGATCGCCCAGTAACGTTCCTGCGGTTTGGTGATACGTTTGATCGCATTGCTATAGACCTCTTCCGCTTCCTCATAGGACTTCTTGTTCAGTAGGATATCACCGATGCTTAAGAGGGCCGCGAGGTCATTGGGTTTTTGTTCGGACATGGTGACCAGCATGCTGCGTGCGGCATCGTCATCGCCTTTATTGCTGAGTTCACGCGCGATGTTGATCTTCGCTTGCCACTCGAAAGCAGGAGGCGTTGTGACCGTACGGTAGACCTTGATGGCATCGTCATAGCGCTTTTCTTCGCGTAACGTATTCGCGACCAGCATCTTTGCATGCGGCAGTTCAGGATTCAGCATGAGGCCCATGCGCAGATACATCAGTGCATCATCGTACTTCTCAAGGCCGTAGAAGAAGCCGCCGAGCTCTACCAGTACTTCCGCTAAACCCTGCGTAGGATTGGCAATGATGGGGGCGTTGTTCGGCATCAGGAACAGCTCTTCCGCCTTGCTATCCGGATTGATCTCGAGATAGACAGCGCGTGCGTGCGCCGCTTTCTCGGGCTTGCCGATACGGCTATAGAAATTCGAAGTGACCTCGGCCAGGCGGAAAGAAGGGGGTGCTTGCTCCAGCAGCTTGTCGAATACCGCTTCGGCCTCTTTCGTTTTGCCCGTGAGATCGTCGATCAAAGCCAGATGGTAGAAGACGAAGGGCAGCATCATCTCTTTTTGTTGTGCCTGCATACGCTCTACGGCCTTATCCGGTTCGCCGCTTGCGACATCGCCCCATGCAAGCAACATCGGAATCGCGACACGATTGATGATATTACCGCGCGCGGGTTCGTCTTTGCTCTCGTCCTGTTTGAGCAGGCGGTTCAGGATGGTTTTCATCTCCGGAATATTGCCGCGTTTAGCGGCATCCATCGCAAGATAGAGATGCGCAAGCGAGGGTTCCGGCATCAGCGCCGCGTAACGTCTCGAGAGTTGCATCGCTTTGGTATATTCACCGGAAGCGATCATCAACTGGTAGGAATGTTTCAGGAGTTCGGTATTGGTGGGATCCTGCCCGAGGGCAGAAGTGAGATAAGCCTCGGCTTTATCGGCATCATTCATCTGGTAAGCAAAACGGGCGGAGAGATAATCCCCTGCGATCGTCTCGCCACGCTCCTCGATCGCGAACGGATTATTCGGCCCACCCTGGAACCAGTCAATGATGATGGCTGCCACGGTTAAAAAAAGTAACTGCAAGATAAGCGACGCCATACGCATGGCGCGGCTCGGTTCAGATCGGTGGGTGCTGTAACGTGCTGTATTCATCGGGGTTCCGCAGGAACTCTACACCAGACCGCAGGGCATAGTCAAAGGGGTAACGATTAATCCGAGAAGGGGTTTTTGGCCTTACGAAGGAGGAAGCGGAGCGGCACCCCGTCCAGCTCAAAATACGCGCGGAGCGACTGCTGGAGATAACGCACGTAATCTTGCGGGAAATCCTTCTTTTGACTGACAAACAGCACAAAAGTAGGTGGTCGGCGCTTCGTCTGTGTCATATAGCGGAGCTTAAGGCGGCGGCCAGAGACCATTGGCGGGGTGTGGTAGTCGGTTGCCTCACGCAGCCAGAGGTTTAGTTTCGCGGTCGGGATACGGTTGTTCCAATGTTTATAGACCTCAAGGACGGCGTCCATCACCTTTTCGACGTTCTTGGCGCGTAGTGCCGAGAGTGTGATCATCGGCACCTTGCCGGCCTGGGGAAGCGATTCCTCGAGCTTCTCGCGTATTTCGTTCAGCTTCTGGCTCGGGTTTTCTACCAGATCCCATTTATTGACGGCGACCACGATGCCGCGGCCTTCCTGTGTGATTTTATCGCCAAGGGAAAGATCCTGGTGATCGAGCGGTTGGGTGGCATCCACCATGAGAACGACGACGTTACTGAACTGCAGGGCGCGCAGACCATCCTCGACCGACATTTTCTCGAGCGTTTCCTGCACTTTTGCCTTACGGCGGAAACCTGCGGTATCGGTGAGTAGCACCGGCGTGTTCTTGTAATTCCAACGGATATAGACCGCATCGCGCGTGGTGCCGGCGATCGGACTCGTGATCAAGCGCTCTTCACCGAGCAGGGCATTCAGGAACGTAGACTTACCGGCATTTGGGCGACCGATCACGGCGATACGCACGGTCTGGTCTTTGGTTTTCTTCTCGACATCGACGTCGATCTCTGCCGGTGCTTCCACATCATCATCGGCGAGTTCTACTTCCGGAACGAAAGGCTGCAGTGCCTCGTACAGGTCCATCATGCCATCGTTGTGTTCCGCGGAGATGGCCACCGGGCTACCGAAGCCCATCGATTCCATCTCGAGCACGACATCATCCTGCGTTTTACCCTCACATTTATTGATGACCGGGAGCACGTTTACGCCGCGCTTATGGAGGAAGCGTGAGAAGGCCTCGTCTTCATGCGTTACACCTTCGCGGCCATCGATCACGAACAACACGACATCGGCGTTCTGCATGGCACGTTCGGTCTGGGTGCGCATTTTCTGCTGGATAGGGTCCGCGCCCTTTTTGGTTTCTACGCTCTCAAGACCCGCCGTATCGATCAGCATGAAACGGAGCGGGCCCAAGGAGGCCTGGCCTTCCCTGCGGTCGCGCGTGACACCCGGCGCATCGTGCACGATGGCGATCGGTTTACCGGTCAGGCGGTTGAACAGTGTGGATTTGCCGACGTTCGGGCGGCCAATGATCACAACGACAGGGAGCATGGTTCTTTCTTTAAAGAAGGGATTCTTTGGCGAGAAACTAGCCTATAAGGCTGCGGGATTCAATAAAAACCCGGGATTAGATCGCCAGGTTGGTCTTCTTGCCGGCTGCGGGGCCTTTTTCCTTCGGCGCTGCTTTAACCGCGGAACTGGGCGTAATATCGCCACCCACATCCTTCTCAGAGATATCGTTTGCTAGCGTACCAAAAGCAGTATCGATGCCGCCAAGGTCGAGATCTTTCCCGATTTTCTCTTTTTGCTCCAGCTCTTCTTCCATTTGCTGTTCACCGCCGATTTCATTCGCTTTTTTAGCAATGCTTTTCTTGAATGTCGCAGGATCGGGTGCTTCGCCCTCGATCGCGGCTTCGATCGCACCACCGACTTTGGCATTCAATACTTTCTCATCGACGTCAAGGCCGGCATCCTTCGCTTCTTTATAGGCTTTACCGATCGGCTCTAGATTCTCGATCAGCTGTTTTTCTTTGGTCTCAAGCGTGATGGCCTCGCCGTTTTTATTCATATCCGGATTGCCGGAGGTCAGTTTATCGGCATGGTCCTGGCGCATTTCATCGCGCGCGACTTTATACACATTTTCTGCAAAATCCCTGCCACAAGAAAGCGTGACGGCTGCGAGATCCTTGGCATCTTTCGCTGCTGCTTTCACCGGGTCTTCCAGATTTTCGAGTAATTCTTTATGTGCCGCGTTTTCGGGATCGAAGTCACCGGATTCCTGCAGCTTGTCGTAGGTATCGAGATTGCGGTCGTGGTTCTTCATCGCATCGGAACCGCCGACTACGGCGATCGATGCACGTTTCACACCGACTTTCAACGCTTCGGTCATGTTACGTGGTTTTTCTACCATCACCGCTTCTTCTTGCGAGGCGCTTTCCGCTTCACCGCCGACTTCTGCACTTGGCATTTCCGGTTCAGGTTTTTTATCTTTTTCTTTGCCGTCTTTCTCCGGCGCTTCACCAAGCTTCTCACGGTTCTCTGAAAGGTCTACCTGCTTGCCCGCAAGTGCGGTCGCCATCGCATCGGCGAATTGATCCTTGAGTTTGTCCATGAAGGTCGGTTCGTTTGCGAACTCCTTCATATCTTCCATTTTCTTCATTTCTTCGAGCGAATCATTGAAGCCCTGTTTTACTTTCAATTGCTCGGGGCTGAGTTCCGTATCCGGTAAATTCAGCGTAGTGAGAATCTCTTCTTTGATTTCGTCTTTGCTGCGCTCTTGCTCAGGCTCTGGTGTGTTCAGACCAAGCCCGGTGCGGAGCATGCCGATAATAGGCTCCATTTCCGGATCACCTTGGAACATACCCGAGAGTTCGGTTTCTAATACTGCACCCAGTGCTTCTGACATACTAAAATCCTTATTTAACCAACCTTTAGTATACCACGCCAAAGATTACAATTTCGTTAAATCGAAGGAATAAAAAATTATTATTTATCAGTTGATTAGTTAAATATGGAAAGCTTGCCGTCGTTACTCAGCAGGTAAAGAACGCCTCCGGCGACCACCGGCGGGAGGTACGTATGGTCCGGAATCTCATAGGATTGCAGGAGCGAACCGTCATAAGGAGATAACGAAAGCATCTTGCCCTGCGAACCGACGATGAAGAGATTCTCGCCCGCCAGCACCGGTCCGTTCCAGATGATACGGTCTTTTTTGTCCTTTTCATCTTTATACGTATCGAGTGTCACCACCCATTTCACGCGGCCATCGGTGCGTTTGAGGCAGAGGACTTCGCTGTTGGTGGTGATGATGTAGAGGTACTCACCCGCGACCCATGGAGTAGAGAGTGAAGAGATGCGTTGCTGCCAGAGGCGCTTGCCGGTCGCAAGCTCCATCGCGACCAGTACGCCTTCGTGGCTGACGGTGTAGACCGTTTGGCCGGCGATGACGGGAGTCGCATCGATATCATTCAAGGTAAAGAGCGAACTCGAGCGGGCTGAGGTGGCAGATAATGTATCTGTCCAGAGCGGTTTGCCGGTGAGCGGTTGTATGCCGTAAATATCACCGGAAGAGAACGGTGCCACCATCGCAGTTTCCGAAATGGCGGGGGAGGGGTGGCCGAGTACGCCGGTCAGTTCACGCACCGCGGGGATGTTCCACACGGTTTGGCCGTCTTTGACGTTCAGCGCGTAAGCCTCGTTGTCGATGGTAATGAAATAGAGTTGTTCACCGAATGCGACCGGGTTGGAACGCACCGGACTTCCGATCTCGCGCTGCCAAAGGACGGTACCGAGATTCCCATCGAGCGCGATCACGCGGCCATCGCCGGTGGTGACGAACAGTCCGCCGACCGCAAAGGTCAGGCCACCGCCCTGGAAGGGATCGGCGCTGGAGCCGAGTGGGACACCGACCAATTGCTGCGGCACATCGGTGCGCGGAATCGTGTAGGTCCATTTTGGTTCTTTGAGATTCTGTACATCGTACGCTTTCACTTCGCCTTCGCCACCGAGCAGGTAGATGGTATTGCCGGCTATCACAGGAAGTGCACTTAAGCGGTAATGTTCACTGGCTTCGGAGACCGCATCGATAGTCTGTGCAAATTTGAGCGGTGTGTTTGCCGCAAGATGCGTTTGGTTGAACTCCCCATCGAAGAACCAATGGTCGTTACCCACCGCATCCGGAATCACGACTTTCGTATCCGTGAGCGTGGGATCGGCAGCGATGTCGCTCCGGGATTCCAGTACGGCTTTACGGATACCGGGAAGTGGTTCGTCGCTTTCAGCGCCACCCATCCATTCCGGCATCGAGCAGGCAGAGAGCAATAGAAGCGCAGTGCCGGCTGCTAGGATACGGCTTAAGTGATTCATGGTTTTACGGGCTCGGTTTTCGAAGCAGTAGTACCTGCATTGGCGATGGCAAGCAAGGTGCCTGCACGTTCTTTGAGGGTCGGGGCGACGTCGCGCTCACCGGCGATCAGACTCAGGATTTCTGCGGCTTTCTTATTATCGTTCTTCGCAAGCGCGATATAGGATTGCAGCTCGAGTGCCTGCATGCGCCATGGGCTACCTTTCTTCACGAGCGGGTTTGCCATCTTTTCGGACTCGTCGAATTTCCCTTGGTCGTAGAGCAGGAATGCACAGAGATAGGTACCCAGATCACGGATCTCAACACTGATACCGCCATCATCGGAGAGTTTTTTATAGGTTGCTATCGCATCATCAATTTTCTTGCGTTTGAGCTGCAAAGAAGCTTTTTGCAGCAACGCAAGCCCGCGGTAACTCGCCGTGCCATCATCCGACAGTTTGTCGAAGGCTTTCAGCGCCTCTTCCGTGTTATTTTCCCTGGAGAGCTGGATCATCGCGCTGTTGAACGCATGGCCGGATTTCTCCTGCTGGCCGCGCTGATAGTTCGACCACAGTTCGCCCGCCGCCACCATCAGGATGGAGAATATGAAGGTGCCAAGGATCGCCCGCCAGTTTTGTTTTACAAACCGGATCGCTTTTTCTTGTCGGACTTCGCCGCGAATTTCTGAATATAAGTCAACCACGCTTAAAACCCCTTTTTGTGGAGGCCACCTGTCATTGCAGGCTTGCCTAGGTCAATAACGGGCGCTATCCTGCAACAGATTTCCACAAAATACAATAGGTGTATAGTAATGCTGATAGCCCCCTCCAAAGCCAATGTGCCACTCCAGATCGCTGGCGACGTGAAACCGGAATATAACCGTATCCTGACACCGGAGGCGCTCGACTTCGTTGCGAATCTCGTGGAGCAATTCACCCCGACCGTGGAACAACTATTAAAACGCCGCATCGTTATCCAGAATGAACTGAAGAAGGGCCGCAAGCTTGGTTTCCTACCGGATACAAAGAATATCCGCGAAGGGAACTGGAAAGTGGGCGCTATCCCGAAAGACCTGCAGGACCGCCGCGTGGAAATCACAGGGCCTGTAGAACGCAAGATGATCATCAACGCGCTCAATTCCGGCGCTAAGGCCTTCATGGCTGATTTCGAGGATTCCCTGACCCCGGGCTGGAAACAGGTGGTGGAAGGCCAGATCAATCTCAAGGACGCGGTGGATGGCACAATCAGTTACAAAAGCCCGGAAGGTAAAGAATATAAAGTGGGCGATAGGCCGGCGGTGCTCATCATCCGCCCGCGCGGTTGGCATTTAAAAGAAAAGCACGTACTCGTGAAAGGCAAACCGATCTACGGTGCCTTCCTCGATTTCGGTTTATATTTCTTCCACAATGCGAAAGCATTGCTCGCGAAAGGTTCGGGCCCGTATTTCTATCTGCCGAAACTGGAGAACCACTTAGAAGCAAAACTCTGGAACGATATCTTCGTCTTTGCACAGGAAACGCTCGGCCTTCCGATTGGCACCATCAAAGCAACCGTGCTGATCGAGACCATCACGGCGGCGTTCGAGATGGAAGAGATACTTTACGTGCTGAAAGACCATATCGTGGCGCAGAATGCGGGGCGTTGGGATTATATCTTCAGCTACATCAAGAAACATTCGCATGAGGCATCGTTCGTATGTCCCGACCGTGCGGAAGTAACCATGACGAAGCCGTTCCTGAAAGCATACTATCTGCTGCTGATCAAAACCTGCCATAAGCGTGGTGCGATGGCGATGGGCGGTATGGCAGCACAGATCCCGATCAAAAACGACGAAGCAGCAAATGCAGCAGCACTTGCACGGGTGAAAGCGGACAAAGAGCGCGAAGCCGGTGACGGGCACGATGGCACATGGGTGGCGCATCCAGGTCTGGTGCCGGTGGCGATGGAAGTATTCAACCGTCTGATGCCGACGCCAAACCAAATCAGCAAGCTGCGCGAAGATGTGCAAGTGACATCCGATAATCTGCTGGAAGTACCCACCGGTAATATCACCGAAGCGGGCTTCCGCAATAACGTCAGTGTGTCGCTGCAATATCTGGAATCATGGCTCAGGGGTGTGGGCTGTGTGCCGATCTTCAATCTGATGGAAGATGCGGCAACGGCAGAGATCTCGCGCACACAGCTCTGGCAGTGGATCCACCATAAAGCGAAACTCTCGGACGGCACGCCGATCACCGAGGCGTTCTATAAAAAGATCGTTGCGGAAGAACAGAAAAAGATCAGCGATATGATTGGTAAGGATGCGTACGCAAAAGGTAAATTCGCAGAAGCGACCGCGCAACTCGATCGTCTGGTGCTGAATTCCGATTTCGAGGAATTTCTCACGCTCCGCGCGTACGATAAAATCCACTAATCGCAAAAAAATCCCTAAAACGCCGAAGGGCGACTCCAATGGAGTCGCCCTTCGCACGTGTACGCCTTTCATGCGTACAAAGAATCACGTCACAGGATGTGCGGCCCGTAGGTCTTCTGGTTCATGCACTCCCAGATGTACTCGAGCAGCGGCTTGACCAGTTGCAGGAACGCCAATGACACGTTCAACAACAGGCCCACCTCGCTGAACTTGCCGAGGTAGCTGAACGAGAGGAAGGCGTTGCCCAGACCGTAGATGATCATAAACCCAGGGGCCTTCCCCCAACGCTTATGAAACACCCCGTTGTCGAGCATGTAGATCGCGACCGCGATCAGTCCCCCACCCGTCAGAGCGATGTACTTCCAGTGGTCACCCGGCCGTTCGGTGGTCTCACCGACCGGCCAGTTGTACACGGCAAACAACCCGACAGCCAGCGCCACCGTCATCCACACGATCGCGATCACGACGGCCCGAAGGTTCGTCTTGATCGGTTCGTGCTTCTGGCGGAAGAACGCCCATGTCGTGGTCGTCATCAACGCCGCCTCTAGCGCGACGTTGCCCGGGTTTTCTTGCTTCAGCAGGTTCACTGCGAAACCGAGAACACCCAGCAGGTACAGCCCGGACCGGATTTTGTTTTGCGCCGGCACGATCCCGGTGACGAGCAGTCCGATCGAACCGAACAGCCCGACGAATGTCACGTAACTCGAGAACAGGAACACTTCCGGACTCGGCACCCCGACCCACTGTCGAATTTCCGACCAGTTGTGCTGCAGCGGCATCCCGATCACCACGAACCCGAGGAAGAAACTCCCCGCGGCCCGGATGTACGGCTTCAGCCACTCGTGTTTCCCGACCCACTTGATCAGGTACAGCGTCGGCACCCCGATCAGGCTCAGTCCCGCCCAGATCTCGTTCTTCATCAGGTAGGCGGCGATGCCCAGGAAACCGAGGACGATGAACCAGTCGCTGATCTTGTGTTTCTTGTCGAGTTGCAAGATGTCCGGCCAGAAATACAACAACAGCCAGCCGATCACCAGCGCCACGGCGAACGTCATCAGCCCGGCGCGCACGTACGGATTCTTCTTAAACACAGGGAGACCCTCCGAGAGAAAAGCGGGAACGGTCGTGTAGGGTGGCGACAACATCGAACGGTTTCGATAAGTCACAAAAGCACCCAGTTAGCCCTTCCATTATAGCGCAACCAGGGGGTGAAAATCAGCCGTACTTTCAGCTAAATCGCCAGATTTAACCAATCTGTAATAAAGTTACTATATTGAAATATAGTGGTTTTATAACTTTGGGGTGGGAATGGTGCCGTCAGCCGCAGCTTTAGGCTTCTTTGTCTTCTGTGTAATGGACAGAGGATTTCCCTTCTCATCTTCGATGGAAAGGTACTTCCAACCGCGTGCGACACGTACGGTCAGACCCTCGACTTTAATGCGTTTCTTGCCGAGGGTTTTCTCCTCGATACGCAGATGGTCGAGGCAATCATGCGCGATGATGACGGTGGCTTCTGCCTCTGTACCCTTCACGGGGCGCAGGCGGAACGTGCCTTCTGCGCCGCGATCGATATGCACGATGGTTTTACCGGAAATACGGAGGATGGTGCTCTCTTCATCGTCCGGTTTTACGAACACACGCTTCTCGTGGCCGCCTTCGCCTTTGAAACCGATACTGCCTTGCTTATTCAGTAAGACATGTATGAGCGGATAATCACCGCGCTGGTTGGTGCTGATGACATCCGCTTCGTATTTGCAATTCTCGGACCAATGATCGGTGACGTGTGCGACGAGTTTATGTTTATCCCAGACATAGGCACTGCGCGTGACGACCGTGTGCAGGTCGCTCCTGCGTTCTGCGATGGTGCGGCGTTCTTGTTCGGCGCGGCGGTCGCGGGCACTGCGGCGTTCATACCTTGCCCGGCGCTCTTTGTCGCTACGCATCTCTTCCTGCTGCTGTACATCGAGCAACTGGATGACATTGTTATCTTCCTCGTGGCGCCTGTCGCCGGTACGGCGATCGGGTGAGCTGCCACGCTGTTCTTTCGTACGGCGATCTTCGCCGCTTCTGCGTTCGAACGGTACACGGCGCTCTTCTTCATGCTGTGTGAGCAAGGATTTGATATGCTCAAGCATCGTGAGTGTGGAGGCCGGCGTTTCCGCAACGGAGGTCGGGCCCTTCACCGGTGCTTCCCGGAGATCAACGATACCTTTATTGATCGCATCCTCGAGTGTATTCAGGGTATGGGCATTGAGGCCGAGCAGTTTTTCAAGATCGATGATGCCGATCTTGGTGTATTGTGGACCGCCTTCGGACGGTACTTTCACTTGCTCGCGTACGGTGATGCCTTTGGCACGGAGTTTGCCGTGGCGGTCGAAGATACCGTACGTAATCGTCTTGTGTGTTTTGCCAAGCGAGTTGGTGCTGATGATGTGGGCATTACCGTCACGTACACCGACGACAGAGAACTTGCGGTACAGATCCGGGCAATCGAGATTCGGATAAGGGACATCGACCGGGCGGATGCTGGTCGCGGTCTCTATCACCAAACGTTCATGCAATTCGCGGCCATCGACTTGTTGCGGTGCGGCGATCTTTTCACGGGTACTCGGTGCTGGTGGGGCGGAATCCTCACGCACTAAGGGGGTGAGTACTTGCTTTTCGACCTTGGTGATGATGCCGTGTTGATCGAGCGCGGAAAAGGGAAGATCGATTAAACCTTTGGTGAGGGATTCGATCTGCTTTGCTGTGTTTGGATGCGTCTTCTCGGTTTTGAACTGGATCTTATAGGGTTTGGGTGTGGTGTTGACACCCTGGATACGATTCAAAATGCCCTTCAGCGAAAGACTTCTTGCGCCGAGCAGCACGGAACCTAGGCCTGAGAAAAAACCGTCATCTTTTGCCATAAGGGTGCATGCTAATAAGAAATGGTTGCCTGTTCAAGCGCTACTAAGAACGCTGTTAACAAAGAGATTAACCGCGCGTACGGTCGTTTTGTTGCGCAATCTCCGCCATGGTCTCGACCAACTGTTTCTTGGTATCGATGCGGACGACTTCGCGGTCTGCGACCTTGCCGCCATCTTCCATATTGAAGCCGACCTTCTTGCCCGGTACTGCACCTTTCGGCGGCGGAGCTGCCTTGCGGCGTTCTTCCGCACGGGCTTTTTCTGCCTCTTTGTTAGCGAGGATCAATGCACGATTCAGTGCTAGGATCTCCATCTGTTTCTGGACAAGACTTTCATAGGCCGCGGAGGCACCAGGCGTAATCTCGCCTGCGGTACGTTGGGCAAGTTCTACACTCCTGATATTCGCGCGCGTGCGCGTTGCATCAAGAACAGAGGCTGCACGGAGTTGGTCGTAATGATTATTGATATTTGCATTCGCCAGTGCGTTGCCGCCTGTAAGAGATAATTGTTGGCCACGCTCACGATCGATCAATTCCTGTTGTAAGCTAAGCGCTTCTAACCTTGCATTGAGGTCACTTTTCTGTTTTTCGAGGATAACCGGACGTGCGGTTTTCTCGAGTGCCGGAAGTTCGGCAATACGTTCGCCGATCTTACCGCGGAGATCCGCGATTTTAGCATTTGCCTTCTCAAGCGCTGTTTCGGCACGCGGTTCGACTTTTTTCGGAGCCGGCTCATCCACCTTCTTCGGTACTACTTTCGGTTCCGGAAGTTCTTTCTTCACGAAGGCTGCAAGACCTTTGCGGATAGACGCCGTACCTGTGCCCGCTTCGAAGGTAAGTTCGCCGCCGCCTTGCGATTTCAGCGTAACATTTGCATCCGGGCCAAGATTGATCCACTGATCACCGGATTTGATATGGATACCTTTACTAGAAGCCTGGGATTCACCGGCATCGAGGCCACGTAATTGGCTATCGGAAAGGACGACCTGGAGGGTACCTTTCCCCGGCACGTTGACTTTCGGATGTTTGCCGAGATAACCTGTCATATCCAGTGAGAACTTGTTTTTATCGCCTTTCAAACCGACCTCTAGATCAAGATCGCTCCCGAATGCCGGGTCGATCTGCAACGCCGCATCACCCTCCACTCTCAGTTTTACCGTGTTGCCGGCAATGGGTGCGAATTTTACACGGCCGACCTGCTTACCCGCATCATCCACCTCGACATATTCGATTTCAGTTTTACCTTTTTGCAGGCGCGCCGCATCAAAGCGATAGGTTTTGCCGTTTGCGAGCGTTACGATATCCACCGTTGCCGGGTCAACCGGATCCACTTTCTTCGGAGCCGGATCTTCGAGTTTCGGTACTGGCACCGGGGCCGGATCGACCTTCGGCATTGGTGGTGCAACATCTTCCATCGGCGGCGGCATGGGCGCCGGATCGACTTTGGGAGCAGGTTCTTCTTCCACTACGGGAGCATCGGCTTTTTTCTCGGCATCTTTTTTGGGTGTATCGTTTTTCGCGGTCGCAGCGGTTTTCGCCTTGGTATCT
>RGZB01000031.1 GCA_010031735.1 Pseudomonadota bacterium
ATCCACCAAGAAAAAAGCGGCCTAGAGCATTTTCCCGGGGTTCATGATGCCTTTGGGATCGAGGGCTTTTTTAAGCGCCTTCATCATCGTGATTTCTTCTTTCGATTTGAATTCCTTCAGATCTTCCCGACGCTCGACACCGATACCATGCTCCGCACTGATGCTGCCGTGTAAGCGTTTTAGTGCAGCGTACACACTCTTCTTCATCGTGTCTTTGGCGCTCTCGAACTTCGCATCATCCCATGTTTTCGGCAGGCAGATATTGTAATGGATATTGCCGTCCCCGATATGGCCGAACGGCAGGATGATCGCTTCCGGTACGGCATTTGCGATTTCGGGATTCACCGTACGGATGAATTCCGGGATACCGGAAATTGGCACGGAGATGTCGAAATGCACGCCGCGGCCTTCTTTCTTAGCCGCTTCGGAGACATGTTCCCGCACATGCCAGAAGCTTTTCGCCTGCGCGACGGATTCGGCGAGCAGCGCGTCCGGTATAAGTCCCTCCGTTAATTTTTTCTCGAGCAATTTCTCCGTGGTCTCGCGGAGTGGTATCAGTTCAGAAGAAGTCGAGAACACTGCGAGTATGTAATAGGGATATTTCTCTGCAAACGGATCACGCGTATCCGGGATATTCTTCAACACCAGTTCAAGCGCGGTGCGGGAGATGATCTCGAACGCGGAAAGTGAGTCGCCACCTTCCTTACGCAGCTCGGCAAAGAGTGCCACCGCATCTTCCACGGACTTCATCGCGAGCAGGAGTGTTTCGCTCTGCACGGGCTTCGGGAATAATTTGAACGTTGCTGCAGTGACTATTCCGAGCGTACCTTCGCCGCCGATGAACAGCTGTTTCAGGTCGTAACCTGTATTGTCTTTGCGGAGTGCCTTGAGCGCGTTCCATACCGAACCATCCGGCAGCACCGCTTCTATCCCGAGCACCAGCTCACGCGTATTGCCGTAACGCAGCACCGCCGTGCCGCCTGCATTGGTGGAGATGAAGCCACCGACATTCGCACTGCCTTCAGAGGCCATACTGAGCGGGAACAGGAACCCCGCCTTCGCCGCTTCTTCCTGCAATTGGGTGAGAATGAATCCAGATTCAACCGTAATGGTATAATTCGCCTTATCGATACTCCGTACCTTGTTCATGCGCGAAAGCGAGATCACGATCGCCTTGCCGGATGTATCCGGTACACCGCCGCCGACCAGACCTGTATTCCCCCCCTGCGGTGTGATGGGGATACTATGCTCGGCACAGAGTGCGACGAGTTTGGAGACTTGTTCTGTACTTTTCGGGAATGCGACGAGGGCGGCTTTCCCCGCATGCCCGCCGCGCCACCCGACGAGGTAAGGCTCCATATCCTTCGCGTTATCGATATAACCACCCGTGCCCAGCAAGGATTTGATGGTCTCGATGCCGCTCATGACAGTAACTCCACATTGCCGCCGACCGCTGCGGTGTTGACGGTGTATGTTTGCTCCGTGCAGAAGCGCACGAGGTAATGTGGCCCGCCGGCTTTGGGTCCGGTGCCGGATAAACCCTCGCCGCCGAAGGGCTGCACCCCTACCACCGCACCGATCTGACTGCGATTGACGTAGATATTGCCGACATTCACTTTGTTACGGATATACTCCGCGCGCTCGACGATACGCGTATGGATGCCGAGTGTAAGGCCATACCCACTGGCGTTGATTTCGTCGAGCACGTGATCGAGTTTTCCGGCATCGTATTTCACGATATGTAGCACAGGCCCGAACACTTCTTTCTTCAGAGTGCTGAAAGACGGAATCTCGAACACGTGCGGTGCAACGAAGAAGCCCTCCTTCGGGGCTTTGCCTTCGAATACGATTTTCGCATCCTTCTTCATCTGTGCGATATGGCGGTTCAAGGACTGCATCGCATCCTTGTCGATCACCGGTCCGATATCGGTATCATACTCTAATGGACTTCCCACTTTGCGAAGCGCGAGCGCACCCTTCAAGAGTTCGGTAAGCGGTTTTGCGATCTCTTTCTGCACTAACAGCACGCGTAGTGCGGAGCAGCGCTGGCCGGCACTATTGAATGCGGAAGTAACAATATCGTCCACCACTTGTTCGGGCAGGCAGCTACTATCGACGATCATGGCGTTCAAACCGCCGGTTTCGGCAATGAGCGGCACGATAGGCCCTTCTTTTTCCGATAAACTACGCTGGATAAGGCGTGCGGTCTCGACCGAGCCGGTGAAAACCACGCCAGCGGTATCTTTGTGTTTCACGAGTGCAGCACCCACGGTTGCGCCGTCTCCTGGCAGTAACTGTAGTACTGCGTCCGGCACACCTGCCTGATGGAACAGTTTGGTCATGAACGCGGCAATGAGCGGCGTTTGCTCAGCCGGTTTTGCAATCACCGTATTGCCGGTTACAAGTGCGGCTGCGATTTGGCCAGTGAAAATGGCGAACGGGAAATTCCACGGGCTGATCGCCACCCACGTGCCGCGCGGATGTAGGCGTAGTATGTTGCGCTCACCTGTCGGGCCTGGAAGGGTTTTCGGCGCAAGTAACGTCGTTGCTTCCGCGGCATAGTAGCGGCAGAAGTCGATGGCCTCCCGCACTTCACCGATGGCATCGGAAAGTACTTTCCCGGCCTCAAGCATGGTGAGTGCGATGGCTTCCTTTTTATGCTCTTCAAGCAGGTCCGCTGTGCGCAACAGTAGGGTTGCACGTTCTTCGATATCACGGTTCTTCCAGGCATCGTAGACAGCGGAAGCACGGGAGAAGGCGCTGTCCACCTCTTTGCTGGTCACTTCCGCTACCGTACCAATCGTATGGGAGGGATCAAAAGGCGTTGCTACGGATTTGGCTTTTTTGCCACTGCCTGCAAGCCACGTTTTCTTGAAATATTTCTCAATCGCGTATTGCAGATCCGTCAATGCAGCGAGATTGCCGAGATCGGTGCCGCTGGAATTCTTGCGGTCTGGCAGAATATCCGCGGGTAATAAGATACGCGGATGCGGATGACCGCCGCGCGAGATGGCTTTCTCGACCGGGTCTTTCAATAATTCGTCCAGCGGGGTGGATTTCTGGGAGGCGATATTGACGAAGGAATTATTCGCACCGTTCTCAAGTAAGCGGCGAATGAGATAAGCGAGTAGTTCTTCATGCCTGCCGACGGGTGCGTAGATGCGGCAAGGAACCTTGCCCATAAGTGGCGTATAGAAATCCTTGCCCATACCGTGCAGGCGTTGGAACTCGAATTTCTTGCCACCTGATAGTGTGAGGATGGTGGCGATGGTGAGCGCATTATGCGTGGCGAACTGCGGATAAATCGTTTCCGGATGTTCGAACATCTTCTTCGCGCAGGCGAGGTAAGCGACATCGGTATAGCTTTTGCGCGTATAGACCGGATAGCCCGAAAGACCTAACTCCTGCGAGCGTTTGATCTCACTATCCCAGTATGCACCTTTCACTAAACGTACCGGGATTTTCCGTTTGGTCTTTTCCGCAAGTGCGATCAGCCATTCGAGTACATAAGGTGCACGCTTTTGGTACGCCTGCAGTACAAACCCAAAGCCGGTATAGGATCTGAGGTCGGGGTCGGTTTGCAATTCCTCAAAGAGCATGAGCGAGAGATCCAAACGGTACGATTCCTCCGCATCCATCGAAACCGGGATACCCGCGTGCGCCGCCGAGAGCAGGATATGCTTCAGGCGCGGCAGTAAGGTTTTGAAGACGTCTTCTTTTTTAATCAGCTCGTAGCGTGGGTAGAGGGCTGAGAGTTTCACGGATATACCGCTACGCTCTGCGATCGGTAATTTCTTATCGGCCGATTTGCCGATTTCCTTCACGGCATGGAGATAGGCTTCAAGGTAATGTTCTGCTTGCGCTTCCGACCGTGCACCTTCCCCAAGCATATCGAACGAGAAGATATAACCCTCTTTGGCAAGCGCGGCCGAGCGTTTTATGGCAAGGGTGATCGTCTCACCCATCACGAACTGATTACCGAGAAGTGCCATCGCGTGTTTCAGCGATTCGCGGATCACCGGTTCGCCCAAACGATTTACCACCTGCGCGAAGACATTGCTGAGCGCGGATTCTTCTACACCCATGCCGACGACACCACCCGACAGCATCAGCCCCCACGTGGAGGCATTGACGAGCAGGGACGGGCTCTTGCCTAAATGCTTCTTGAACTTCGCATCCTTGAATTTATCTTGGATCAATGCATCGGCCGTACCTTTGTCCGGAATACGGAGCAGCGCCTCGGCTAAACACATGATGGCGATACCTTCAGCGGTGTTGAGGCCGTATTGGCGGATGAAACCTTCCGCCATGTTGCCTTCGCGCGAGCGGGCATATTTCACCAACTCCGCTGCTTTGGTAAAATCGCGGTCGTAATGCTCGCATACGGATTGGGTTTCAGACAGCAGACGATCGACACAGGTCTTTTCAGGCGCGAACGCGTGGGCGCTGATGGAAAGAATAGGATTATCTTTCTTAGTCGGCATCGAAGCGAATACCCTGTGCGAGTTCCGGTTTCTTATGGGAATAATACGTGGTCGAGGTTTGCCGGCGCATATAGGCCTTCCACGAATCGGAGCCCGATTCGCGGCCACCGCCCGTTTCTTTCTCACCACCGAACGCGCCGCCGATCTCTGCACCGCTGGTGCCGATATTCACATTCGCGATACCGCAATCGCTGTGCAGTTTGAAATATTCTGCCTCACGCACATCGGTCGTGAAAATGGCAGAAGATAGGCCTTGCGGTACATCGTTGTTCATTTCGAGTGCTTGTTCGAGCGTACTATACGGCATTACATATACGATAGGAGCGAAGGTTTCTTTCTTCACCACATTGCTTTGCTTTTTCATGCGTACCAGTGCCGGTTCGACGTAATAACCATTCGGAAACGCCTTAACGAGTGCACGTTTGCCACCCGTAATCATGCCGCCTTCTTTTTTGGCTTGTGCAAGTGCTGCTTCGAAATGCTCGTACGCCGTTTTATCGATCAGCGGGCCGATCAGCGTATTCTTATCAAGCGGGTTGCCGATCTTGTGTTTCGCGAGGTTGGCAAAAGCCTTCTCGAGTGTTTTGCAGAGCGAGTCATAGAGACTTATATGCGCAATCACCCGTCGTGTGGTGGTACAACGCTGGCCTGCAGTGCCGACCGAACCGAATAGGATAGACGGGAGCGCTACATCGAGATCCGCATGCTTGCTGACGATTACGGCATTGTTGCCACCGAGTTCGAGTAGGCTTTTACCGAAACGGTTGGCAACGAGTGGGCCCACGGCAGCGCCCATACGTGTACTACCCGTTGCACTGATGAGCGGGATGCGCTTGTCATTCACCAACTTCTCACCGAGTTTTGCATCGGCGATCACGACGGAAGAGAGATCCCTTGGTGCCTTGCCACCTTGCTTGTTGTAGCGCGCGAGCGCTTTTTCGAATAAAGCTTGGCAGGCAAGCGCGGTGAGTGGCGTTTTTTCCGATGGCTTCCAGAGGACCGGATCGCCGCAGACGATGGCAAGTGCGGCATTCCATGCCCATACCGCCACGGGGAAGTTGAAGGCGCTGATGATGCCGACGACACCCAGCGGCAACCAGTTTTCTTGCATGGCATGATGCGTGCGCTCGGATGCGATGGTGAGGCCGTAGAGTTGGCGGGAGAGTCCCACGGCGAAATCGCAGATATCGATCATCTCCTGTACTTCGCCGCGGCCTTCTTCCAGAATCTTGCCGCATTCGATAGTGACGAGTTTCGCAAGCGGCTCTTTTGCCGTGCGCAGGTCTTCACCGAACAAACGGATGAGTTCGCCGCGCTTCGGTGCCGGTACCTCGCGCCATAGGGCGAAGGCTTGCTCTGCAGCTACGATTTTTTGATTGAGTTCGGCGGTGCTATCGAACGCGAGCGATGCGAGTATGCTACCGTCGATGGGTGAGCGGACGACCAGGTCCTTCCCGCTATGGGCTTTGAGATCCACCCCAAGGGTACTGAGTAATTTACTAGCTTCCTGTGGGATGTTCATGATGCCCTCATGCATTCTGGTTATACAGTTTGCCCGTACGGGTCGCGAGGAAGTCCTTGAGATTGATATCTTCCTGCTTGATGAAACCTTTGGAGGCGAGCGTGCCGTTTGCGACCATCTCGATCACGGCGACAGCGGATGCCGCCGTTGTCCATGCGATCGCTCGCCAGCGGCGCTTGCCGATGGTGATGGGCGTATAGGCACGGACGAACTCGTGGCGCTTTAAGACACCTTTGATCCAGCCCTCGACGCCCGCATGCACATACACCACGTCTTCATCAACGGGAGGCTTTGCGTTTACCAGGATGTTGCCGGCCGCTTTGCGGTCGTCTTTCATGAGCAACTCATGGAAAAAGAATTTCATCAGCTTGCAATGGCCGGGATAACGCATGGTTTTGTAATCCAGGCGGTCGACTTTGCCTTTGAAGGTCTCACACATGGTGCCAAGTCCGCCGGAGGTCGTGAAAGCCTCGAGTTTGATGCCGCTGATGACGATGGTTTCTAAATCCTGCATGGCGGGCACGGTCTTGATCTTACCGCTCCGGATAACCTCGCAGTCATTCAAATATTCGTTCACGACGCCTTCGGGCGACCAGTTGAAGGCGTAGCCGAGTACGCCTTTGGGATGTTGCGGCAATGCGCCGACGCGCAGCTCGATGCTGCGTAGCTTCTCGAAGGATTGAGATAGGCTCGCACCTACGATACCGATGAAACCCGGTGCAAGACCACATTGCGGCGCCATTACACTCGAGCCCTTTTTTGCCATCTGCTGGATAGCGTTGGTGGTGGGCACGTCTTCCGTGAGGTCGAAATAATGTTTGCCATTGGCATGTGCGAGCTTGGCAACGCCGAGATTCAGGTGGTAAGGCAGACAGGAGATGATCGCATCGTGGGATTTGATGAGTTTGCGCAGTGCTGCACTGTCTTTCACATCGAGTTTGGCGGTTTTGACCCCGAGGGTGGTATCGGGTTTTGCATCGGCCGCGGTGACGGAAAAGCCGGAATCCTTGAGCAGGAGTGCCACCAGTGTGCCCACATTGCCCATACCCGCTACTAGAATGCTCTTGATGCGTGCCGACATATTTCCTCCTGTTACCCCGGAATTCTATGCCGCACCGCCATCAAATCAAAGAACAATTTTGTATTTTATACGACGTGTGGTAGTGCTGTAGCTACCATGTCACAAGAAGCATAAAGGATTCATATGAAGCGAGTGTCGAAAATCCTATGCGCAAGCGTTCTCGCACTTTCGGTGCCGCTTGCGGTTGCAGCACAGCAAACCATCACCTTCGGGCCTAACAAGGGACAGCCGGTACAGACACAGAACATGATCGATACCTCGCGTCATGAAGAAGTAGTGCAGAAGATCGGTGAATTGACCGTACAGGTGCGTACGTCCGCTGATGCAACGAACAAACTGCTCCTGCAACTGATTGAGTTGCAGACGGAAGCCAACAAACAGCAACTGGCTGCGCTGCAGCAACGTCCTGCACCGGCCGCGGCTTCTGTTGCAGCGCCCGTAGTCGCAACCCCAGCCCCGACTACACCGGCCAATCAAATCAATGCGACACCAGAAATGCTTGCACTTCAGCGTACGATGATCAGCAGGCTCGATGAACAGACGGGTCTGCTCAAACTGATTTCCACGCTCATCAACAAAATGGCGGAGGAGCAGAAGTGGAGCAATACACTAATGCAGAGTACGGTCGAAGGGAAAAAGCGCTAGATATCCCTGACTGCACGCGCGGTTGTTTGATGCAGACTGACGGCCCGTTGGCCACGGCTTAGGTTAAGGCTGTTGGACGAACCCAGAAACGAGGGCAGGGCGAACCCCCCGCCGAACGCACCTCCTACAAGGGCGTTTGCCACGTCACCCAGCAATCCACCGCCGAGTTGTCCTGAAACGGCGCTCTGCAAGGCAGACATATTCTGGTTATTGATACTACCTGCAATGCTTTGGATGCTTTTTCTGAGTTCCAAACGGAAACTCTTCAAGTTGCCGTCGATCGCTTTACGCGTCAGTTGTTCTACCTGGCGTACGGCATTATCCGAAAGTTTAATTAAACGTTCTTCTGTGTCAGATACGATCTGGTCAGAGGAGGTGGAAGAAAAGTTGGTGTCCATGTTTGTTTCCTATCTCTCGGCGGTGATATCAGGATGTTTTTTCATAAGGATTTCGAGCGTTGCAGTGTCGAAGGCTTCATGTTCTTCGAAGCCGAAGGCCATTTGTTTGAATTCAGCGAATGTGAGGTTCCAGAACTCGTGTGGCAGCAGGTCGAGAGCGGTGAATGCCAGTTGCTGCATGTCAGACCACGGAAAATAATCATTCTCTACGACAGGCCTGGCGGAGCCTGCATCGAGGGCGGCAAAGAAAAAATCCTCGAGCGCTGTGGATAACGTTGTTGCGTTTTCCTGTTCAACATAGCTTCGGATTTCAGCATAGCTGTCACTGCAACCGGCTGCGCGTGCGGAAATCCATACGATGTAGCTACATTGTTCATTCGTAAGCCCGCGTTCGCAAAGGATGCGAAGCAGGTTTGCGACCGATAGGCCGAAATGGCATTCCATCGCAGCGATGGCGCGAAGGGTAGGGAGCAATATAAGGTAATGGTCTTTGAAGCGAATGATCACTTCGTGTCGTGGGGTTTTCATGCGATTTCCTTGGCTGTAGTTCCTAAAACCAAGGCTAAGGCTGCTTCTGCTTCTCCGGAAGTCTTTAAATCCAGACAAAGAAAAACCGCCGGAGATCGCTCGTCCGGCGGTTCGATTTCCAAAACGTTTTCAGCTTACGCTTGCGACGCTTTTTTGCCTTGGTTCGCGAGTTCGCTGCGCACCGCTTTGGTAGCTTCCACCATACGGATCAGCGATTCTTCGGTTTCTTTCCAGCCGCGGGTCTTGAGGCCGCAATCCGGATTCACCCAGGTTTGCTCCGGTGTCAGCACTTCGAGTGCTTTGTTCAGGAGGTGCACCATTTCTTCCGTTTTCGGCACGCGTGGGCTGTGGATGTCGTAAACGCCCGGTCCGATCTGGTTCGGGTATTTGTAATCCACAAATGCCTCGAGGAGTTCCATCGCAGAGCGCGAGGTCTCGATCGAAATCACGTCTGCGTCCATATCACCGATAGAGCTGATGATATCGTTGAACTCGGAGTAGCACATATGCGTGTGGATCTGCGTTTCGTCCTTGATACCGCTTGAAGAGATACGGAAGGAGTCGACAGCCCATTTCAGATACGCTTTTTTATCCGCGTTACGCAGCGGCAGACCTTCGCGGATCGCCGGTTCGTCGATTTGGATGATGTGGATGCCCGCGGTCTCCAAGTCTTTCACCTCGTCGCGGATCGCGAGTGCGATCTGCTTACAGGTGGTCTCACGCGGTTGATCGTCGCGCACGAACGACCATTGCAGGATGGTCACCGGACCGGTGAGCATGCCTTTCATCGGGCGCTTCGTGAGCGTTTGCGCGAATTTAGACCAGCGTACCGTCATCGGTTCCGGACGCGAGACATCACCGAAAATGATCGGCGGTTTCACGCAGCGTGAACCATAGCTTTGTACCCAGCCGTTCTGGCTGAAGGTGAAACCTTGCAGCTGTTCGCCGAAATATTCCACCATGTCGTTGCGTTCGAATTCCCCGTGCACCGGAACATCGATGCCGATTTTATCCTGGAACGCGACGCATTCTTTGGTTTTCTGTTCGAGGAACGCATCATATTGCGCTTCGGTCAGTTCGCCTTTCTTGAACTTCGCACGTGCCTGGCGGATCTCATCCGTTTGCGGGAAGGAGCCGATGGTCGTGGTCGGGAGTAACGGCAGTTTCAGGTGCGCTTCTTGTTTCGCGATACGCGCCTTGAACGGACTGTCGCGTTTGATCATCGCTTCGGTGATGGAGGCAGTCCGCTTCTTCACTGCATCATTGTGGATACGTTTAGAAGAGCGACGTGCATCGAGCGCTTTTTTGTTTGCCTCGAGTTCCGCTTTCACAGCAGCACGGCCTTCACCGAGTGCTTTTGCAAGCGTTGCTACTTCCGTCAGCTTCTGTTTCGCGAATGCGAGCCAGCTTTTCAGCTCTGCATCCAGTTTCGTCTCGTTGTCGAGATCGACCGGAGTGTGGAGAAGCGGGCAAGACGGAGCTACGATCACGCGGTCTTTACCGAGTGCTGCGATGGCTTTCTCACCGAGCGCGAGCGCTTTCTCGAAATCCGTTTTCCAGATGTTGCGGCCATCGACGATACCGATCGAGAGATTTTTATCTTTCGGCAGTTTTGCGGTGACGCTGTCGAGTTGTTGCGGTGCACGAACGAGATCGATGTGCAGCGTTTGAACCGGAAGCGATACAGCCACATCAAGATTATCGCGCAGATCACCGAAGTAGGTAGAGAGCGTGATGCTGAGTTTGCTTGCTTTAGAGAGCGTATCGAAGGCTTTCTTGTAAGCGGCGCGCACATCATCTTTCAGATCCAGCACGAGAGCCGGTTCTGCGATCTGCACGGATTTAGCACCAGCCGCCTCGAGTTGTTTCAGCACTTCGCTATACACCGGGAGAACCGCATCGAGTAAGTCGATGTTGTTCTGGCCATCACGTGATTTACCGATGAGCAGGAACGTCACCGGTCCTACGAGTTTCGGTTGCGTTTCTACGCCGAGTGCTTTCGCTTCTTTGAATTCATCGACGGCTTTCGTCGAAGAGAGGGCGAACTTCTGGCCTTTTTTGAATTCCGGCACGATGTAGTGGTAGTTCGTGTCGAACCATTTGGTCATTTCCATTGCAACGACGTCTTTGCCGTTTTTCTGGTTGCCGCGTGCCATCGAGAAATAGGTATCGAGGTCAACGTTGCCACCGGAGAAACCATAACGCGCCGGCACCGCACCGAGCATCGCGATGCTATCGAGCACATGATCGTAGAAGGAGAAATCGTTGCTCGGGATGATCTGGATGCCCGCGTTCTTCTGCGCGAGCCAGTTGTTCTTGCGCACTTCGGCTGCGACTTTTTGCAGGTCAGCGGCGGTGGTAGCACCTTTCCAGAAAGACTCGAGCGCTTTTTTCAGTTCGCGGTTCGGGCCAATACGTGGGAACTCTAAGTTTGCTGCAATCACCATAAATCTATCCTTTTCTTGAGTTGGTCGTTTATTAGTAGCACATCTGTCAAGTGCTACAGTTTCGTGGGGTTCGGTGCGTCGCCGTAAATCTCTTTCGGATCGAACGCTTTGCTGTGTTCTTTGAAAGTCAGTTCCACAGGGGAAGCGGCTTTCTTCTCTCCCGTCGGCACTTCACGGTAGAAACAGGAGATGTAGCCGACGTGGCAGCTGGCATCACCTTTAACCTTCACGCGGAGCCATACGGCATCCTGATCGTCGTCGATACGCATCTCGACGACTTTCTGCACGAGTCCGCTCGTGGCACCCTTGTGCCAGAGCACTTGGCGTGAACGGCTGAAGTAGTGTGCTTCACCGGTGAGAATCGTTTTCTCCAGCGCTTCGGCGTTCATGTAACCCAGCATCAACACGTTGCCGGTATCGGCATCGGTGGTGACGACCGCGATCAAACCGTGCTCATCGAATTTCGGCGCGAGAGTCGTGCCTTCTTCGACTTGTTCGACGGTGATGCGTTTTCCAAAAAGTGCGGAAGTTGGGGTAGCCATGTGTTTCCTAGGTTATTGGGGGAGCTTTAGTTAGGCAAAAAGGCGCGGATTGTCAATAAAAACCTTTACATTCCCCTTGGGTTTGCTAGCGTTTCCGCATGGAATACATCCTACTCTTCTTCGGCGTGCTTTTCGCCCTCTTTGTGGGGCTTGCGATCGGTAGCTTCTCTACCATGGTCTATTGGCGCCTTCCCGAGCGTGAAGTGGTGAGCGGAAAGTGGATGAAGGGCAAACGCGCCCATTGTGTCGAATGCGGGGTCAAACTACGTACGCGTGAACTGCTGCCGGTCTTTAACTGGCTTATCACGAAAGGCAAATGCTTATCGTGTAAAACACCGATCAATCCGGTCTATTTCTTCATCGAATTCGGCTGTGCGATGGCCTCCCTGATCGCCTTCCTGCAATTCGGTTTTTCGGATCGGTACGTGCTGGTATTCGCTGTCGCTGTCACCTGTATCATCATCGCTGCAACCCATTATACTTACAGGAAAATTCCTTCTCAGCTGCTGGTATCGCTATGCTTTACCTCGCTCCTCTACCGTGTCTATCTGGAACGGTCGCTCATGGATGTGCTTTCGGAATTTGCGGTCACGGTATTGGTGATGGTGGGGATCCGCCATATCTATACCAAGGGGAAACAACAGAAACGTTTCGTAGGGGATCCGTATCTCATTTCGATGGCGGCTACGTCACTTGCACTCCCACCCTTCTTATTCATTCCTTACGCCGTCTCGATCGGTGCCCTCTATTATGTAACGGTGTTCGTGTTCCCGCAGTACAAACGCTACGTCATGCTGGCCGCCTCCGCACTGTTCGTATTTGGGGTCTATTGTTCGCCCCTGACGGTGCTTATCTACGCAACCAATTGATATTTCTAGATAAAATTTTTCTAAAAAAATAGTGACTTCCAACCGTTGTAATCGTAAAAATGCCCCCCATATAAAGAGGGTAAAGAAAAACCTTGTGGCAGAAAGCCACGGTTGAAAGGGAGACTATATATATGAGTAAAGTGATCGGTATCGACTTGGGCACCACGAACTCGTGCGTAGCTATCATGGAAGGCAAAAACCCGAAGGTGATCCAAAACCTCGAGGGCCGTAACACCACGCCGTCGATCGTCGCATTTGCGAATTCCGGTGAAATGCTGGTGGGTGAATCGGCGAAACGTCAGGCAGTGACGAATCCGAAAAACACGCTTTTTGCAATCAAACGTCTGATCGGTCGTACGTTCAACGACCCGATGACGCAGAAAGATAAAGGCCTGGTTCCGTATTCTATCGTGAAAGCCGACAATGGCGACGCATGGGTGGAAGCACAAGCCAAACAATACAGTCCGAGCCAGGTCAGCGCCTTCATCCTGCAGAAGATGAAAGAGACGGCGGAAAGCTATCTCGGCGAGAAAGTCACGCAGGCGGTGATCACCGTTCCGGCGTATTTCAACGATGCGCAACGTCAGGCAACCAAAGACGCGGGTAAAATCGCGGGTCTTGATGTACTCCGCATCATCAACGAACCGACGGCGGCGGCGCTCGCGTATGGTCTTGATAAATCGGAAGCGAAAACGATTGCGGTCTATGACTTGGGTGGTGGTACGTTCGACGTATCCATCCTGGAGATCGGTGACGGTGTATTCGAAGTGAAATCCACGAACGGTGATACGTTCCTCGGCGGTGAAGACTTCGATATGCGTGTGCTGAACTATCTCGCCGACGAATTCAAAAAAGACAACAGTGTCGATCTCCGTAAGGATCCGCTCGCACTCCAACGCCTCAAAGAAGCAGCGGAAAAAGCGAAGATCGAGCTCTCTTCGGCGATGGAAACCGAAGTGAACCTGCCGTACATCACGGCGGATGCATCGGGTCCGAAACACCTGAACATCAAACTTTCCCGTGCGAAACTCGAAAGCCTGGTCGACGACCTGCTCGATAAAACCGTGCAGCCCTGCAAAGCGGCACTGAAAGATGCGGGCTTAACCGCGGGTGAGATCGACGAAGTGGTACTGGTCGGTGGTATGACCCGTATGCCGAAAGTGCAGCAGATCGTCAAAGAATTCTTTGGCAAAGAGCCGCACAAAGGTGTCAACCCGGATGAGGTCGTGGCCGTGGGTGCTGCGATCCAGGCGGGTGTATTGAAAGGCGACGTCAAAGACGTTCTCCTGCTCGATGTGACGCCACTCTCCCTCGGTATCGAAACACTCGGTGGTGTCTTTACGCGCCTGATCGACCGTAATACGACGATCCCGACCCGTAAAAGCCAGGTCTTCTCTACCGCGGATGACAATCAGTCGGCAGTGACGATCCGTGTGTTCCAAGGTGAGCGTGAGATCGCAGCGCAGAACAAGATGCTCGGCCAGTTCAACCTGGAAGGTATCCCGTCTGCACCGCGCGGCATGCCGCAGATCGAAGTCACCTTCGACATCGATGCGAACGGTATCGTGCATGTATCGGCGAAAGATAAAGCCACCAACAAAGAGCAGAAGATTACGATCCAAGCTTCCGGTGGTCTCTCTGAAGACGATATCAAGCGCATGGTTCGCGAGGCCGAAGAGCACGCAAGCGAAGATAAGCAGAAACGTGAAGCGATCGAAGCGAAGAACCAGGCTGACAGCCTGATCTATTCGACCGAGAAATCGTTGAAGGAATTCGGTGATAAGGTTTCTGCGCAAGAGAAATCGGCGATCGAAGATGCGATTGCTGAACTCAAAAAAGCCGTGGAGAAAGATGATATCGAAGCGGTCAAAACGAAAACCGAAGCGCTGGTGCAAGCATCGATGAAGCTGGGTGAAGCGGTCTATAAAGCGCAGCAGGCAGCGAACGATGGTTCAGCGGAAGGCGGTGCGAATACGGATGCCAAAGCCGATGGCGGCGATGGTAAAGTAGTCGATGCAGATTACGAAGAAGTCAGCGACGACGAAAAATCCAAAAAGAAAAAGAAGAAAGCGTAACGGTTTTCTCTTTTAGAATCCACACAAGGTCCAGTCTTCTGACCCCGAAGCTGGGCCTTGTGTTATAAGGTGAATGGAATGGCTAAGGACTACTACGAACTACTCGGTGTAAAACGCGACGCAAGCCCGGATGAGCTCAAGAAAGCTTACCGCTCCCTCGCGATGAAATACCATCCGGATAAGAACCCGGATAACAAAGAAGCCGAGAAGAAATTCAAAGAGATCAACCAGGCATACGAGGTCCTGAAAGATAAGGACAAACGTGCAGCCTATGATCGTTTCGGCCACAGCGCTTTTGAGCAAGGCGGGCCGGGTGCTGCTGGGTTTGGTGGCGGCGGCTTCGATTTCTCAGGTTCCAATTTCGGCGATATTTTTGAAGATCTTTTCAGCGATCTCGGTTTTGGTGGTGGGGCGCGTGGCGGTCAGCGCCGTCAGCAGGCCAATCGCCGTGGCAGTGACCTGCGCTACAATCTCGAGATCAATCTGGAAGATGCCTATAATGGCAAACAACAGGATATCAGCGTTACGACTTCTGCGAAGTGCGATATGTGCGAAGGCACGGGTAGCGCCGATAAATCCGAGCCGGTCACCTGCAGCACCTGTAACGGTGCGGGTAAGATCCGCATGCAACAGGGTTTCTTCGCAATCGAACGCCCCTGTAATGCCTGCGGCGGCACCGGTCAGATGATTAAAAATCCCTGTAAAACCTGTAGCGGCCAGGGCCGTGTGAAAAAACAAAAGAACCTCGTGGTCAATATCCCCTCCGGTGTCGAGGAAGGTACACGTATCCGCTTAACGGGTGAGGGTGAGGCGGGGCTTCGCGGCGGACAGGCGGGAGATCTTTATATTTTCCTCTCCATCAAACCGCACAACATCTTCAAACGCGAAGGTAAAGATATCCATTGCACCGTACCGATCAAGATGACGGCGGCTGCCTTGGGTGGCAGCATCGATGTGCCGGTGCTCGATGGTTCCAAAGCACGCATCAATATCCCGGCAGGGACGCAAACCAACGACACCTTCCGCCTGAAAGGCAAGGGTATGACGGTGATGCGCTCCTCTTCCATGGGCGATATGTATGTACATGTCAGTGTCGAGACCCCGGTCAAACTGAATGCCAAACAGAAAGAGCTGATGAAGGCGTTCGATGAGGCTTCGGGTTCGGATTCAAGTCCGAAATCCGAAAGTTTCTTCAGTAAAGTGAAGGAATTGTGGGAGGATTTCAAAGAGCCTCCTGCAGGTAAATAGAATAACGCTTTACATTTCGCCGCCAAGGATTAAAAAGGCGCTGTCTTGTAGAGTAAAAGTGTTATGGAGGGGTGGCCGAGCGGTTGAAGGCGCACGCCTGGAAAGTGTGTTTACGGCAAAACCGTAACGTGAGTTCGAATCTCATCCCCTCCGCCACTCTACCGAGGTCGTCGTTTACTTCGGAAGAGCCCCCCACAAGATATAAACGACTGAAAGTATATAGGTAAGCCGATGGCTGCGAATGACCAGAAGAAACTCGAGAAAGACGTTCTTGATAAAGCGCTCGAGAAATGTAAATCGGTTTTCATATACGTAGGATGCTTCAGTTTGGCCACCAATATCTTGGTGATGGTTCTTCCTCTGTATTCATTACAGGTTCTTGACCGTGTACTCTCGAGCGGAAGCTACTCTACCCTGATCTTCTTAACGCTCATCACTTGTATCCTCCTTATTTTCCTCGGCATCTTTTCTACCATCCGCGCTATTGTGCTCATTAAGCTCGGTGAGTGGATGGATAAAGAACTCCACGCAAAATTCCTCTCCACCACGCTTACGGTTGCGACACTTCGTCCGGGTGTGAGCGGTAGCCAGAGCATGCGCGATTTGCTGACCGTCCGCCAGTTCATGACGGGTACGGGTATCAATAGCATGTTCGATGCGCCGTGGGGCGTCATCTTCTTAGGTGTGATCTTCATGATCCACTGGTCGATGGGTGTGATCCTGTCGATTGGTGCCATTACGCTCCTTATCCTCACCATGTTGAACGAAGCCGCGATGCGCAAACCTCTCGGCGATGCGAACGAGAAATCGGTACGCAACATGGGCAAGCTCGATCTGGCGATGCGTAACGCTGAAGTGATCGGTGCGATGGGTATGGAACAACAGCTCGTCGACCGTTGGGGCGCAGACAATAGCGAGGTCCTGAAACTGCAGAACGTTGCAAGTACGCGCTCTGCCATCATTCTTTCCATCAGTAAGACCTTCCGCAGTTTCCTGCAGATCGCGATCTACGCATTCGGTGCGTATCACGTGCTCGGCCATGAAATGACGGTCGGTTCGGTGATCGCATGTTCGATCCTGTCTTCGCGTGCGCTTGCCCCATTCGAGACCTCGATCTCGACTTGGTCTACGATCGATTCCGCACGTAAGGCATATACCCGCCTGAAAGAGACGCTGCGTCTGGTTCCGGAACGTCCGAAAGGTATCAGCCTGCCGGCACCGAAAGGCGTCCTTCAGGTTGACAGGCTGGTGTATGCGCCGCAGGGTGCAACCAAGCCGATCCTGAAAGGCGTTTCCTTCAATCTCGGTGCGGGCGATACACTCGGTATCATCGGACCATCGGCTGCCGGTAAATCCACGCTCGCTAAATTGCTGGTCGGTATCTACCGCCCGGTGAATGGTTCGGTGCGTCTCGACAGTGCAGATGTCTATTCCTGGGATCGTACGCAGTTTGGTAAATATGTTGGTTACCTCCCTCAGGACGTCGAACTGTTTGCCGGTAAGGTAAAAGAGAACATCGCGCGTATGCAAACCAACGTCTCTGATGAATCGATCGTGCAAGCGGCGCAAATGGCCGAAGTGCATGATATGGTGCTTCACTTGGCAGAAGGCTACGAGACGGATATCGGTCCTGCCGGTATGGGTCTTTCTGCCGGTCAGCGCCAGCGTGTGGGTTTGGCACGTGCCTTCTACGGTGACCCGAAACTGGTGGTGCTCGATGAACCGAACGCAAACCTTGACGATGCCGGTGAGCAAGCGCTCTCCCGCGCGATCATCGCAGCGAAAGCGAAGAAGATCACAACGATCGTCATCTCCCATCGCACGTCTGTCCTGAAACATGTCGACTACGTGATGGTGATGCAGGATGGTATGGTGGCAGATTTCGGTGCGGCGAGCGATATCATGGCAAAAGTCACGGGCAAACTCCCTTCTCCGGTGAAGCAACTCCCCAAACAACCCACCGCTTCCTCCCCGGCGGCTAAAACGGATGCTCCGCCAGCGGCTGCTGCGGGCGGAAAAGCATAAGGTCTCCTATGAGCACGAAAGAACAAAACGCTATGACGCCCGCCCTCTCTTCTGCAAAGAAACCGGAACTGGAAGCGCCCAAGAACAAATTGTTCGCCATCAGTGAACGTTTCATCAAACGGTTCCCGGAAAGCCCAAAAGTGCAGGGTGCCATCGCGTGTATGGATCAGTTCGTCCAGTTCCTGACCCGCAAAGAATATAACGTCGAGAATTCTGCCGTGGCGATGACCCGTGGCCCGATCGTGGTCGGCATGTGGCTTTTCCTTGTGGTGTTCGGCATATTCGGTATCTGGTCTATCACTGCACCGATTGAAAGTGCGGCGGTGGCGCCGGGTAGCATCGTGCTTGATGCAAACAAGAAAACCATCCAACACCTGGAGGGTGGTATCATCACCGAGATTATGGTACGTGATGGTGATATGGTGAAGCAGGGCGATCCGCTGATCCGCTTAAGCGAAACCGCCGCTCGTGCGCGTCAGGAAATCCTGCTCAGCCAGTACCGTACCGCACGTGTGATGGAAGACCGCCTGGAGTCTGAACGCGATAATCTGGATCGTGTAGTTCTAAAAGACGATATCATCGCAGAAAAAGATGTACCTGAAATGCAGCAGATCATCACGACACAGCTGCAATTATTTGAATCCCGCCGTAATTCCCTTAAAGGTAAAATAAGCGTACTGGAACAGCGTATCAAACAATCCCAGCAGGAAATCAACGGCACGGAAGCGCAGCAGAAATCCGCGGGTGAGCAAGTCCGCCTGCTCGATCAGGAAATCGCGACCGTGAAACAGCTCGTGGATAAAGGGCAGGGTCTCCGCCCACGCTTACTGGCACTCCAGCGCTCGCGTGCGGATCTGCAGGGTCAGCAGGGTGAATATATAGCGCTTAGCGCTCGTGCAAGCCAAGCGATTGCAGAAAGCAAGTTGCAGATCATCAACGCGCAGAATGAATATCTGAACGATGTCGTGAACCAGCTGCGTGAAGTGCAAAACAACGTGGCAGACCTGCGTGAACGTACCAAAGCCTCCTCGGATATCTTAAGTCGTATCGTGATTACAGCGCCGCACTCGGGTATCATCTCTGGCCTGCGCTTCCATACCATCGGTGGTGTGATTCCGCCGGGTGCCGAGATCATGGATATCATCCCGCAGGATGATAAAATGGTGGTCGAGGTTCAGGTCGATCCGCGTGATATCGACGTCGTGCATAAAGGCTTAAAGGCGCGCGTACACCTCTCTGCCTACAAAACCCGTACGGTGCCAAATCTGGATGGTGTCGTAGAGATGGTGTCTGCCGACCGTATCGTGGATAGGGCGACCGGTCGTAGCTTCTATACCGCGCGTGTTGTGGTGAGTGAAGACGAAATCAAGAAGCTCACCACCAATGTGGAGCTCTATCCGGGTATGCCGGCAGAGGTGTTGATCGTTACGGGTGAACGTACCTTCATGGGCTATTTCCTGCAGCCGATCGAAGATTCATTCCGCAACGCATTCCGCGAACAATAAGAGTTAATCTTTGGGAACCGGAGTACCCGCCACGGGCGTTGGCGGGATATCCATTTTGTCACGATCCGCCATCACCTTGTTCATGTCGACCGGTGTAAAGCTCACTTTGCTGTTCGCATCGGTTTTCTTTTCACGCTTATAACCCACGGCAGAAAGCGTGATACCTTCCTCTACCACTGAGATATTCAGGAAGCCAGAATGCTTGAACAGGTTCGCAACGAAGCCGGTTGAAAAGCCGGTTTTCGGCACCACGAATTCCTTATCATCATTCTGTAGGTATTTCCGGAACCCGTAGAGCACATCAAGTACCGATACCGGGCCGGCTTTGGTTTCATAGAGTGCAGCATCTACACCCTTGATGCGTAGCGTGTCCGCTATACGCTTCAGGTTATGTGCCGCCATGATGAAGACGCCGTCTTTTTTCAGCACGCGGTGAATCTCTTTGAAGATATACGGCAGGTCGGTGGTATAGAAGAATTTCATCGTATGGTTCGACCATACGGCATCGAACGTCTCATCCGGGATCTGTGATAGATTGGTGGGATAGAGGTGGAAATCGGCCGGTGTTTTCTTATCGATATTCAGCGTCAGGGTTTTCCATTCACTGCCGGAGAGGTGCTTATGCATCTGGGTTTTGGTGGCACCCACTTCGATATGGAGCACGCGTTTGGTGCCCGGAGTGTGGGTCAGTTTTGCCTGTGCGGACATTTGCTTGGCAAGTGCGGCCTTGGGTTTTGCGGATGGCTTATTTTTCGGCATAGTGCCTCCGTTTATTGAATGCGCGGATCTTTGCGTCGGCTGCAGGTGGCAGCTGTCTATCCGCCAGATCGTTGATGAGCTGCATGTGCAGCGGCAGCACTTTATTGAGCGCGTATTGATCCAGGATGGTCTGGCGGGCGTTGGCGCGGATCTCGCGGGCCTGTTCTTTGTTCTCAAGTCCCCAGATGATTTTCTTCGCTACATCTTCCGGTGAGAAGAAATCCACCATCAGGCCATTCTTCTCGTGCGTGAGCACCTCGCGTACCGGCAGCGTATCAGAGCAGACCATCAAGCAGCCAGCGGACATCGCTTCCATCATCGACCAGGAAAGCACGAACGGCACGGTGAGGTATACGTGTGCGGCTGAGATATGCAACACTTTCAGCATCTCTTCGTAATCGAGGTAGCCGACCGCGTGGATCCGGCTCATATCCGGTTTCAGTTCATCCAGCAGCATATGGCGGTAGGTTTTGCCTTCCGGTGGTTTCTTTCCGTAGCTGACGCCGTCGCCACCCACCATGATGATGTGCGCATTCGGACGTTCTTTAAGTACGATATTCGCGGCGCGCATGAAGGTATGGATGCCACGGTACGGCTCGAAGTTCCGCGAGATATACGTGATGACTTCGTCCCCGGCTTTAAAGGTGAGGTTCTTTTTCGGGATGGTGAATGTCGCCCTCGGATCGGGTTTCACCGCATCGCTATCGATACCATCATGGAGCACCGAGATTTTTTTATGGAAGGGTTCCGGATGGCGGTCGAGCTGGAAGTAGGTGGGGGTGATGCCCCAGTCTGTATCCGCGAGATTGAAAAGATGCAGCGCATTCTTCATACGGATGCGTGCGACATCGTCCACCGTGGGGTAACCCTCTTCCTCGAATTCCTTCATGAATCCGATATCGGATGCATAGGCGCTGTAATAGAATTCCATGAAGCACAGAATGGGTACACCGTGGAAGATGTCTTTCAAGAACAAGCCGTCGCCCCAGCCGAAATGGCCGACGATCACATCCGGCACAAAGCCTTCGCTTTTGAGTTGTTTGCAGACGCGCCAGACTTCCTGCGCACGGAGTACGGCACGTTCCATCGAGATGAGATACTGGTGGCAGCCGGTATCCGGTTCACGCGTGCAGACATATTCGATCTTCCGCACGTTCGGGATGGAGATATTCGGGCGCTGCAGTGTGATGAAAACCACCTCATTCTTCGGATTCTCCGCCGCGATGCGGGCGAGGTGCTTATATTGCCCCGGCATGTTCGGATGAAGGAAAAGGATCTTCATGGCGTGCTATGCGTGACGTTTCTGTACCAGATGGCGGAAGATATCCTCCAGGTCCGGCTCATGGGTGGAGATGTCGCTAATCTTGAGCTTACTGCCGTGGATTTTCTGCAGCAGTGCGTCGACACTGGTTTTGCTTCGCTTATAGCGGATGGTGAAGGTCTGGCTGTCACCTTGCACGAAATCCATGGTCTTCAAAAACGCCGGCACTTTTTTCTGGGGCTCGGTGAATTTGATGGTCAGTTGTTTTTGGTCGAGCGTTTGTTTGAGCGCCGAGGTTTTATCGTTTGCGATGATCTGGCCGTGGTTGATGATAGCGATATAGTCGCATAGGCGTTCCGCTTCTTCAAGATAGTGCGTCGTGAGCAGAATGGTGGTACCACGGCGGTTCAGTTCCTGTACGTAATCCCAGAGTTGCGTGCGGAGCTCCACGTCGACACCAGCGGTCGGTTCGTCCAGGATCAGGATCGGTGGATTATGCACGAGCGCTTTTGCGATCAGTACACGGCGTTTCATACCTCCCGATAAACGACGGGAATTAACACCGGCTTTATCGGTGAGGTGAAGTGCTTCCAGAATCTCGTCGGTGCGGCGCTTGGCTTTCGGGATGCCATAATAGCCTGCGTGGTATTCGAGTGTTTCACGGATGTTGAAGAAGGGGTCGAGTACCACTTCCTGCGGCACCACACCGAGTTCGAAGCGCGTCGCGCGCGGGTCTTTATCCTGTTCGATGCCGTTGATGCATACCGTACCGCTGGTTTTGACCGTCAGCCCCGCCAGGATATTGATGAGGGTGGATTTACCCGCACCGTTCGGGCCCAGAAGGCCGAAGATGCAGCCCTTTGGGATATCGAGCGAAATACCCTTCAATGCCTCTTTACGCTCCGCGCTTTTACGGCTGCGGTAGTGTTTGGTGAGGTTCTCGATATGGATGGCGCTTTGTTTCTCTTTATTCATGGCGTCAGTCTTAGGGTTTTTGTAGGGTTTATGCAAGTTTTTATAGGGGGTTTTCGGGGCTATTTTATGCTTTCAAACCAGGTCAAAATGGTCTAGAGTCCGCAGTAGAAGGTGATTTTATGGGTGATATACTGTTTTTTGCAATCTTGGCGGGCTTTATCTTCTTCAAGCTCCGCGCGACCTTGGGTAAGCGGGATGGTTCCGCCCCTTCTGCGCGCCCACCGGGTTCGGTGCTTGGCGGTTTTGCGAAGCCCAAGAACGATGGCACCATCATCGATGTAACGCCGCTCAAGAAAACCGAGACCGCGGTTCCGGAGCCGAAAGAGCCGGAAAACCTCACCGCAGAGATGAAAGCACAGATCGCCAAAATCAAAGAAAAAGATGCAGGGTTCTCTGCTGCACGCTTCCTGTCGGGTGCGAGCACCGCTTACGAGATGGTGATCACCGCGCTCAATGATGGCGATAAAGATACGCTTCAGGACCTGCTCGATACCGAGAACCTGAATGCATTCGAAGCCGAGATCGAGCGCCGCAAAGCTTCCGGCAATGAATATAAAACCACACTCGTTGCGATCGTTTCGAGTGACATCAAAGAAATTACACTCGTAAAAAATATGGCAGAAATCACCGTGGATTTCGTAAGCGAACAAACCAGCGTCGTGAAAGACAAAGAAGGCAAGATCGTAGAAGGCAACCCTTCCCGCGTCAGCCGCATCACCGACAGCTGGGTTTTCCGCCGCGATATCACCTCGCGGGATCCGAACTGGACCATCATCGCCACGTAAATCTATGAAACCACGTAGCACGATAGCGGTTCTTCTTCTTTGTGCAGCGTGGATTCTTCCTATGTCTTCGGGTGCTGCGACACTGGAGAAGATATCCTATAAAGAACTGAAACATTGGGGCGAATCGGGCAATGCCCGCACGCGCCTGCCGGGTTTTACGGCCTTTCAAAAAAGCTGTAAGCAAATCCTCTCCGGCAAACAGCCACCGCAATTTAAAGGGCAGGAACGTAGTTTAGCCGAGTGGCGTAAGCCCTGCGCAAAAGCCCTGTCGATGCGTCTGGCAGCGCTTGCGGAGAACGATATCCGTGAATTCTTCGAAGCGTATTTCGAGCCGTATCATGTGGTGGAAGGTAAAACAACCGATGCGTTCTTCACTGGCTATTTCGAGATGGAGATCAAAGGTAGCCGTACGAAGCATGGCAGCTATATCTATCCGGTCTACGGTAAGCCGAAAGACATGAAAGACGGTGTTCCGTACCTCACCCGCGCGGAGATCAACCGTGGTGCGCTTGAGGGTAAGGGACTGGCGATCGCGTATACGGATGATCCGGTGCGTCTGTTCTTCCTGCAGGTGCAAGGTTCCGGCCGCATCACGCTCGATGACGGCACGTCCATGCATCTTGGTTTTGCCGCGAAGAATCTGCGGCCATATGTCTCGATCGGGAAATACCTGAAGGATTCTGGCAAGCTCAAAGGCAACTTCATCACGGCGAACGATGTGATGAATTGGTTGCGCGCGAATACGAAAGTGGCACGCGCGGTGATGGAAAAGAACCAATCCTATGTCTTCTTCAAGGAGACCGGAACCGATGGACCGTATGGTGCCGCAGGCGTGGCGCTGACGCCGGAAGGTTCACTCGCGGTTGACCCAAGTACAACGCCGCTTGGCACACCGGTATGGGTCGACACCGAAGTACGTTGGGGTGAAAAAACGGCTGATAAATTTTACCGCCTGATGACGGCGCAAGATACGGGTACGGCTATCGTTGGTCCGCTCCGCGGTGATATCTTCTTCGGTTATGGTCCAAGTGCGGAATCGGCTGCGGGCCGTACGCAATCCAAAGGAACACTCTACGTATTGCTGCCAAAGGCAAGCAAAGGCCATGAGTAAGAAACATCCGGGTGATGATGATAAAGGTGCCTGGGAGTCGCTCACCGAAACGGTGAAGCCCTTAAAACAAACGAAGAAGCTCTTTCACGAAATACCGAAACCTAAACGAATTCACGTTGATTCCAAACCGATGATCGGTGGCGAACGTCAATTCGTACGGAGCGACAAAAGCCTCACGGTTGGTAACACGGACCAGATGGATCACCGCACTGCCCGGAAATTCAAACGCGGCGAATTTCGCGTGGAGGGACGGATCGATCTTCATGGCATGACGCTCGATCAGGCATACACCGCACTTACCTCGTTCATCGAACGTTCGGCAGAGGCGGGTAAGCGGTCACTCCTTGTGATTACGGGGCATGGATTGCGTTCGGAAACCGGACGCGGTGCCATCCGCGAGCAAGCGCCGCGGTGGCTGAATGAACCCTTCATCCGACGGTATATTTTAGCGATCACACAAGCAGAGCCCAAAGACGGTGGCCAAGGGGCGCTGTATGTGCTGTTGCGTCGTGATCGCCAATAAAGCCAGCTATCTCCATATAACCTATT
>RGZB01000032.1 GCA_010031735.1 Pseudomonadota bacterium
TTCCGCCTGGTCTTTTATGGACCGCAGGGTCAGATCAGGGAGGAGGTGAAAAGCGTACGCGCGGATTCGAGCGTACTCAAGAAAGGGGATTCTTTTTACAACATCTCGGTCGATGACAAGGCAGAAGAATTCTTAGGTCTTGGTACACCAGTCGATACAAAAATGGGGCAGGGCCTGCGGATGGTGAGTAACTACCAGTACGGTATCACGGATAAATTCTCCGCGGTAGTGGCTGCGGTTACAAATCCACTTAAAGACGATCGCCATGATTACCTCTCTACCGGTTTTCGTGCAGCGATCGACCAGGCGCTCACCAGTCTTGATTTCGCTTACGATGAATCGAACAACAGTTGGGCAACCAAGGCATCGCTCCTGACTGCCGTTCAGAACGTGAACGTCAAACTCGACCAGATCAATTTCTCCGATGATTTCGTGAGTGAAGACCTGAACAAAGAAGGCAATCTCCTTTCTGTCACCGAATTGAATCTCAACCGCACGATCGCGGTACCGATCTTGAATACGCTATTTGCCGAGATCGATGCCAAATACGAAGATTTCTCTGACTTAGGCGACGCACTCACCTTCACGCAGAAGCTCGGTTCAAGCTATCGCGGTATCAATTTCAGCCACGCCCTTTCGGCCACGCTCACAGATAATCAGGAAGATCAATACCATGGCAGCTTGGTCTTCAATGGCATCATTGATAAGAACAGCATACGCAATACCATCGATTATACGATTTCTCCGACCACCGAACTGCAGGCCATCTTCACACAAATCCAGCGTCGCTTATCGGAAAAGATATTAGGCACCTTCGAACTGAAGAAGGATTTCATCGGGGAGAAACTATTCACCTTCACGAACGGGCTCACTTACAACGCGACGAAATACCGGCTGACCTCTTTACTGAGCGTCAACGACCATCCGGATGTATTCCTCGGGTTACGCCTGAGCTTTGGTCTTTATAAGGATCCGGTCTCGCATGACTGGCAAACCAGCGATATCGATATGTCGCCGAAAGGCAGTGTGGTGGCAAGAAGCTTCGTGGATAAGAACAACAACGGTAAATCGGATACAGATGAGGAGCCGGTAGATAAAGCCACCTATGTTATCGCCGGTAGCAAATTCCAGACAGGTGATACGCCGGAAGCAACAGCACCGCTCCCCTCACAATCCTTCGTAAATGTCACGCTCGATACCTCTAGCTTGGAAGAGCCGCTCTGGATACCGGCGACAGAGGGTTATTCCATTTTCTCACATCCGGGTTCGGTCGTGCGGCTCGATTTCCCACTGGTGCCGACGAGCGAGATCGATGGTGTGGTCTCGATGGCAGAAAAAGCAACGAATGTGCAAGGCGATAAGGCGGCAGATGAAGAGCAGACGGACCAACGGGTCTTCGGGGTGGTGGTGGAGTTAGTGGATGATAAAGGTAAAGTCGTCCAATCGAAACGCACGGAGTTCGATGGTTTCTTTGCGATGAGCAGGCTGATGCCGGGTAATTACACCCTCCGTGTCAGCAGTGATTCCCTTGAGAAACGCTCGCTCACACTCAGAAAACCGATCCCTGTGCACATCACCGGGGAGAGTGACGTGATCAGTGATCTGAGCCTGGTGCTGGATACCAAGGGCACCTCCACAGGAAATCCGATAAGCGACGATGTACCGGTTCCGCTCGGTAATATATTCGACGAGCAATAATCGGGCTTTTCTGCGGATTATGCCTGCCATTAACAGAAGCGCTTGACAGAGAAGGGTGATATCCACTAAAAACCCAGTTGCTAATAAGAATCATTATTAGTTAGAGGTCATTCAATCTGAGTCCAGCAAGCCAGGAAAAGCCAGCCAACTCTCTTTTCAACTTTTTATAAAAAGGGAATTCCATGTCTGTTGCTTTCCATCCTGCCCGAATCCTACGTTCCGGCTTGCTTCTTTCTACTGCACTCGTGCTCGTCACTGCGGCTTCTGCTCATGCGCAAGAAACCGAGGGCAATGCCGATGACGTTGCCGTTACAGTTGAAAAAAAAACGCCCGATAAGGCCAAAAAAGCCAGTGCGAAGTCATCCACACAGCTGCCGAAAGTGACAGTCAAAGCCAATGCGTCGCAAGGTGAAGGGCAGGTGAAGGGTTATAAAGCCGGTGCCAGCCGCAGCTCGACTCGTACGGATACGCCGCTCTTAGACACGCCCCAATCCGTCTCCGTGGTTACACAAGACCAAATCAAAGACCAGAACATCCACTCCATGGGACAAGCGATCCGTTACGTGCCGGGTATCACGCTCCATCAAGGCGAGAACAATCGCGACCAAGTGGTCATCCGCGGTAACAGCACGTCAGCAGATTTCTTCGTCGATGGCGCGCGCGACGACCTGCAATATTTCCGCGACTTCTATAACATCGATCGCGTCGAGGTGCTGAAAGGCCCGAACGCGATGGCGTTTGGCCGTGGTGGGGCAGGGGGTGTCATCAACCGTATCGAGAAAAAAGCGGATGGCACACCGGTGCGCCAAGCCACATTGACCGCGGGCTCTTATAAAGATAAACGTATCGAGACCGATATCGGCGATACAGTGAGCGACAAAGTAGCGCTCCGCCTGAACGGTATGCTCGAGGATTCCGAGACTTTCCGCCAGTACGGTAATATCGAGCGTAAAGGCATCAACCCGACCGCGACGATCAACTTCACCGATGATACGCGTTTAGAGACCGGCTACGAATATTTCCGCGACGAGCGGTTCAACGACCGCGGTATCCCCTCCTTCAACGGTGTGCCGTTCTCGACCGATCCGAAAACCTTCTTCGGTAACCCGAATGTGAATAATGCACAAACTACGGTGAATGCGCTGCATGCAACGTTAACACATGAGTTCACGCCGCAAACGCAGATCCGCAACTTCACGCGTTTCACCGATAACTCCAAGTTCTATCAGAACACCTATCCAGGTGCGGCGGTGACTCCGGCAGGTACGGTCAGGATCACGGCATATAACAACGCGCTCGAACGTGACAGCATCACCAACCAAACCGATTTCACCCACGCATTCGAAACCGGTTCACTGAAACACACGGCACTCGCCGGTGTGGAGCTGACGAGGCAGAATTCCGAAGCGGTCCGCAATACCGGCTTCTTCAATAACACGACGACCTTCGTGAACGTACCGGCGAGCAACCCGATCACGCTTGCACCGGTCACTTTCCGCCCGACGGCGACGGATGCGAATAACCATAACGATGTCAGCGTCTATGCGGGCTATCTGCAAGACCAGATCGACATCAACAAATATCTGCAGGTGATCGGCGGCTTACGCTACGATAGCTTCGATATCGATTTCCACGATAACCGCACGGGCACGGATCTCGGCCGTACAGACGGCATGGTCTCGCCGCGCGTGGGTGTCGTGGTAAAGCCGGTAGAGAATGTGTCCCTCTACAGTAGCTATAGCGTCAGCTTCCTGCCAAGCTCCGGCGACCAATTCTCTTCGCTTACCGCGCAGAGCGAAGGCTTAAAACCAGAGAGCCTGCAGAACTATGAAGTGGGGACCAAATGGGATGTCTCGCCAGATTTGAATGTAACCGCCGCCCTTTACCAACTGAACCGCACGAATACGCGTGCTGTTGATCCGACCAATCCAGCGAACGTGGTCTTGACGGGTGAGTCGCGCACACGTGGCGTGGAACTCGGTGCAACCGGCCGCATCACCGATAAATGGCAGGTGATCGGTGGTTATGCGTACCAGGATGCAGAGATCGTGAGCCCGACCTTGTCTGGCTCCACGACGGTGACGACCGCGGGTGCGAAAGTGGCACTGGTGCCAGAGAACATCTTCTCGCTGTGGAGCAAATATGACTTCACCTCGCAGTGGTCGGCTGCGCTTGGTGCGATCTATCAATCGGCGCAGTTCGCATCGGTCGATAACACGGTCAGGCTTCCAGGCTATACGCGTTTCGATGGTGCGGTGTTCTATAACATTAGCCCGGATTACCGCGTGCAGCTGAACGTCGAGAACCTGTTCGACCGCGAATACATCGCGACCGCCGATGGCAACAACAACTTAGAGCCGGGTTCACCGCAGACATTCCGTGTGTCGCTGACCACGAACTTCTAGTATCCTGATCCTCAATAGTTGGTCCTGCTTACCCCGTATGTCACCGCATGCGGGGTAAGTGTTTTTGTGCTCTGACCATCAAATGGGGAAATGATAAAAAAGTGCTGGCTCGGGAGGGATTTGACTCCCCGACCAAGGGATTATGATGATTGAGACCGTTTTTCTAGTGCTTTCTATTTAGCTAGTAGGTGTAAAGCAGTCTTTCTGCATCTCCTGCACTCTTCTATCAAATTGCTCTGTTACAGAGGAATTACACGATTTATACACTTTATCAGGCCAATTTTTACACTTTCACTACACAGAAGGTCGTACCGTAGAACCATAAGCGAGGTCTTATGGATATATTTTATCTGCTGATAGGTGTGGGCTTTTTCGGAGCCAGTATAATACTCACTGATTTTTTCAAGAAGCTGGGGGGACAGTAGCATGCTCCTTATCACTGGCATTATAACCGCCATCCTTTTCATCTACTTGCTTGTCGCACTCATAACACCGGAGATATTCCCATGACCGGTAACGGCCTTTTTCAGATCGTAATTTACTTCGTTGTGCTATTCGCCTGCGTGAAACCGCTCGGTGGATACATGGCACGCGTATATAGCGGCAAAGTGTGGCTTGATAAAATCCTGGGCCCCGTTGAGCGTCTGTTTTATAGAGCAGCCGGTATCGATCCTAAGAAAAGCATGACCGGTAAGGAGTACACATTCGCGGTGCTGATGTTCAGTGTCGGTGGCTTCGTGCTACTGTATTGTCTGCTTCGCTTCCAGGCACTACTTCCGATGAATCCGATGGGTATGGCAAACCTCACGCCTGATCTTGCGTTCAACACGGCAGTCAGTTTCGTTACGAACACCAACTGGCAATCATATGGTGGCGAAAGCACACTCAGCTATTTTAGCCAGATGGTGGGTCTTACCATGCAGAATTTTGTCTCTGCGGCAGCAGGCATGGCGGTGCTTATCGCGTTTATCCGTGGTATTACACAAAAAGCAAATCCGACACTTGGTAACTTCTGGGTGGATATGATGCGCGGTAATCTTTACATCCTGCTGCCGCTCTCGCTGATTTTGACCATCTTGCTCGGTTCACAAGGTGTGGTGCAGACATTCCAGGAATATATCAAAGTGCCGGGCACCGAGCAGGTGATTGCGGTCGGGCCAGCCGCTTCGCAGGTCGCGATCAAGCAACTTGGTACGAACGGGGGTGGATTTTTCAATGTGAACTCTGCCCATCCGCTTGAGAATCCTACACCATTCTCCAACTTCCTCGAGATGTTGGCGATCATCCTGATACCTGCAGCGCTTTGTTACACATTCGGTGTGATGGTGGGTGATAGAAGGCAGGGTTGGGCACTCCTGATTGCGATGACCGTGATTTTTATTCCGTTGCTGCTTTTCTGCACAGTGCAGGAACAGCAAGGAAACCATCAATTGGATAATCTCGGTATTGACCAGAAGGCGAGTGTTTCACAGCCGGGAGGCAATATGGAGGGCAAGGAAGCGCGCTTCGGCATCGTGAACTCTACACTGTGGGCTACGTTAACGACAGCAGCTTCCAACGGTTCTGTTAATTCCATGCACGATTCTTATACGCCGCTTGGTGGTGCCATGCCGCTGCTTCTCATGCAGTTCGGTGAAGTAATCTACGGTGGTGTAGGTTCAGGTCTATACGGAATGCTGGTATTCGTGATCATCACCGTGTTCATCGCCGGGCTGATGGTGGGACGCACGCCAGAGTATCTTGGCAAGAAGATCGGCGGATTCGAGATCAAGATGGCTTCCATCGCTATTTTAGTGTCACCGCTTTTTGTACTCGCTTTCACTAGTATCGCCGTACTTACCGATGCAGGCAAAGCAGGGATACTCAATTCGGGTGCACATGGCTTTACGGAGATTCTCTATGCTTTCACGTCTGCTGCGAATAATAACGGTAGCGCCTTTGCAGGACTTACCGCCAACACGCCGTTCTATAATACGCTCCTTGGGGTTGCCATGCTCTTCGGCAGGTTCTGGATCATCGTACCGGTACTTGCGATTGCGGGCAGTCTGGCTGCAAAGAAACCATCCCCGCCATCCGCTGGTACGTTCTCAACACACACGCCACTCTTCGTCGTCTTCCTAGTCGGCGTCGTGGTGATGGTAGGCGTACTGACCTTCGTGCCATCGATTGCACTCGGGCCTGTGGTCGAACATCTTAGCTTAATGGGTAAATGATATGACAAAGCATGAACTTGGTTATTCGATGATGAACCCAGGTAACCTCATCCGGGCAATCGGTTCCTCCTTCGTGAAGCTGAATCCGAAATATCAGCTGAGGAATCCCGTGATGTTCGTGGTGTATATCGGGGCGATACTGACACTGACGTTGGTGATGATGCCTGTTGGTGCAGGGGAAACCCTTTCCTTCATTCTATCCATCTCGACCTGGTTATGGTTTACGGTCCTATTCGCCAATTTCGCCGAGAGCCTGGCAGAAGGGCGCGGCAAGGCACAGGCTGATAACCTGAAAGCCGCACGTAAAAATGTGAAGGCCAAAAAGCTCTCCAGTGCGCAAGATACCAAAAACCATAAGCTGGTAGATGCCACCCAGCTACGCATGGGCGATCTGGTCTATGTCGAAGCAGGTGACTTTATTCCGGGTGACGGCCAGGTAATCCGAGGCATTGCATCAGTGAATGAGAGTGCCATTACCGGCGAATCTGCGCCTGTTATACGCGAGAGTGGTGGCGATCGCGACTCCGTAACGGGTGGCACACAGGTACTCTCCGATTGGCTGGTCATCAAGATCAGTGCCAATCCGGGTGAAATGTTCCTGGATAAAATGATTCATCTCGTCGAAGGTGCCAAACGCCAGAAGACACCGAACGAGATTGCACTTTCCATTCTGCTTGCAGCGATGACGCTTATCTTCCTGATTGTCTGTGCATCTCTCATGCCATTCTCGATGTATGGTGTAATGCAGTCCGGCCAAGGCTCCGTCGTCAGCATCACCGTACTGATTTCGCTTCTGGTATGCCTGGCTCCGACCACGATCGGTGGTTTGCTTTCGGCGATTGGCATCGCGGGTATGAACCGTCTCATGAAAGCGAATGTCATTGCGATGTCAGGCCGCGCAGTGGAAGCAGCAGGTGATGTGAACATCTTACTCTTAGATAAAACAGGAACCATTACCTATGGTAATCGTCAGGCCGTCGCTTTCATTCCAGCAGAAGGTGTAAGCTCCGGTGAATTATCGGAAGCGGCAATGCTCTCTTCGCTTGCGGACGATACGCCGGAAGGCAAAAGCATCCTTGCTTATGCGCGCGAGAAATACGGCACGCAGATACTGGAACGCAAGGAGATAAAGGCGAGCTTCATTCCCTTCGCAGCAGAGACACGTATCAGCGGTATCAAGATGGTCAAACGCCAGATTGTGAAAGGTGCAGAAGATGCGGTGGAGGCCTATGTGAAGAAACAAGGAGGCTCCATGCCTGCAAGTGCACGCAAGGCAGTGGAACAAATCTCCAAGAGTGGCGGTACGCCCTTGATCGTAGCACAGGACAAACAAGTACTTGGCGTGATCCACCTCAAAGACGTAGTGAAGAAAGGTATCAAGGAACGCCTGGAGTCACTGCGCAAAATGGGCATCAAAAGCGTGATGATCACGGGTGATAATCCGCTTACTGCTGCTGCGATTGCAACCGAAGCCGGCGCAGATGACTTCATCGCCAAAGCCAAACCAGAAGATAAGCTCCGTCTCATCCGATCCAAGCAGGAAGGCGGCGAGATGGTGGCTATGGTGGGTGACGGCACGAACGATGCACCCGCACTCGCACAATCCGATGTAGCAGTGGTCATGAACTCCGGTACACAAGCGGCAAAAGAGGCGGGTAATATGATCGACCTCGATTCTGACCCGACTAAACTCATTGAGATCGTAGAAATTGGTAAGCAGCTCCTGATGACGCGCGGCGCTCTTACCACTTTCTCGATCGCCAATGACATCGCGAAATATTTCGCCATCATACCGGCGGCATTCGCGAGCACCTATCCGGCACTCATGGCGCTCAATGTGATGGGCCTTAACTCACCTGCGAGTGCCATTCTGTCGGCCATCATCTTCAATGCGCTTATCATCGTGTTCCTGATCCCGCTCGCATTGAAAGGGGTAAAATACCGCCCGCTGGGTGCCAATGCGGTACTACGCCATCATGCACTGGTGTATGGTCTGGGCGGTCTGGTTGCACCGTTCATCGGTATCAAAGCAATCGATATGTGCCTGCATCTCATGGGAGTGGCGTAACATGAAAACACTCCGCACGTTAATCGTCTCTCTTGTTTTCTTCACGCTCCTGTTCGGTGGAATTTATCCGGCGGTAAGTACTGTACTCCTGAAAGCGTTATTCAAGGATAAAACGGAAGCCAGCCTGATCGTCGGCAAAGATGGCAAGGTGCTTGGTTCGGAGCTGATCGGACAATCTTTCAGTGAACCCGAATATTTCTGGGGTAGGTTATCCGGCACAGGCCCGAATCCCTATAATGCTTCTGCCTCGACGGGTACGAACTATAGCAACGGAAATGAAAAGTTGATTCAGGCCGCAAAGGATAGAATCGCAGCATTAAAAGCCGCGGATGCTTCCAGTCAGAGCGCGATACCGGCCGATCTGGTGACGGCTTCAGCTTCAGGGTTAGACCCGCATATCAGCATCGCCGCTGCCCAGTATCAAATCCCACGTGTGGCGAAAGCCCGCAGCAAGAGCGAAGCAGAGATTCGTAGCTTAGTGGAACGCTATACAGAGGGCCGTCAATTCGGCTTATTCGGAGAACCGCGCGTCAATGTACTGAAACTTAACCTTACATTGGATGGTAAATTATGAAGAAGCAACTTGCACTGCTCGCCTGTCTGGCGGCAACGCCGGTGGAGGCCGCGGAATATAACCTGTTCAACCCTGTGCCCGATGGAAAACTCCGTGCGATGAGTACGGAACGTCCGAGCAAGACCGACAGTATCTATACAGTCGATGCAGGCCGCTTCTTGCTGGAGTCGAGCTTAGTCAGCTATACACACAATAACGATTGCATTAATGGCAGTTGTGTCAAGACAGATCATACGGTCTTCGGGCAGACGACCAACCTTCGTATCGGCCTTGCACCTTCGTGGGATTTACAGATCATTGTCGATCCCTACCGTAACCTGCGGGTGGAAGATAGAGCGACCGGCGTGGTGGATAAACGCGATGGCTTTGGTGATACGGTACTCCGCCTCAAATACAACGTGATGGGAAATGAGGGTGGTGATGGGTTTGCGCTGCTTCCCTACATCAAACTTCCCACGAACCAGAACGATCTGGGTAATGACGATGTCGAGGGTGGATTTGGCATTCCATTCGTCTTCAACCTGAAGGATGGGTGGAGTATAGGCGGTATGACGCAATTCAATGCGCTGAAAGAGCAAACGCCCAATCCGGATTATTACCTGGCGTATGCCAATGCATTGATCGTGGGTAAGAATTTCACTGATAAGCTCTCTGGCTATGCCGAGTATTACACCTACCGCGCGGATACCGACGGTGCCGAGTGGCAGAATACGACAGATTTTGGTATTGGTTATGCGGTGAATGATAATTTCCGCATCGATACTGGAGTAAATATCGGTGTTACGAATGCCGCTGACGATTTAAATTGGTTTGTCGGAGGTGCCTATAGGTTCTAATATGGAGTTCGATGGAGTTACATAAACGCCCCAATCCAGATGAATTACTGAAGGCCGTCCAACAGGAAGAAACAGGCCATGGGCGTGGCCGTCTCAAAATCTTTTTCGGCGCGTGTGCGGGAGTGGGTAAAACCTATGCCATGCTCTCCGCTGCGCGCGATAAGATGGAGGATGGGCTGAGTGTGCTGATCGGTATAGCAGAGACACATGGCAGGCCGGAAACGGAAGAACTGCTGCGGGGTCTTGAGATATTACCGCGTAGAGAAGTCGAGCACCGCGGTGTCAAACTCAAGGAGTTCGACCTCGATGCGGCGCTTAAAGCAAAGCCCGTACTTATCATCGTAGACGAACTTCCACACACTAATGCACCGGGGTCGCGCCACACCAAACGCTGGATGGATATCGAGGAGTTGCTGGCGGCAGGGATCGATGTTTATACGGCACTCAATGTGCAGCACCTAGAGAGCATGAACGATCTGGTGGCGAGTATTACCGGTATTCGCGTAAAAGAAACCGTGCCGGACCCTGTCTTTGACAATGCGGATGATATAACGCTTGTTGATATTCCATCGGATGAATTGCTCGAGCGGTTGAGAGAAGGCAAAGTGTATGTCACGGATCTTGGAAAGAAGCAGGCGGCAGAGAATTTCTTCAAACGGGAGAATCTGTTCGCACTTAGGGAGTTAGCCCTCCGTCGCACCGCAGAACGTGTGGCACGAAAAGAAGTCGTTACCAGCCAGCCGGAACGTCGTAGTGCCACGGAGCGGCTAGCGGTCTGTATCGGAGCGGGTGATCTTTCTCCCAAATTGCTCCGTGCCACCAAACGGCTTGCGGATGGGCTTAATGCCCCGTGGGTGGCGCTCTATGTCGAAAACACCCATCACTACCGTATGGGTAAGGAAGCACAGCGAAAAGTCGAATCCAACTTAAAACTAGCGGAAGAGCTTGGTGGGAAGACGGAAGTGCTGCATCAGGAGCATGCCGCTTCAGCGATTATCCAATATGCAAAACAACATAACATCACGAAGATCGTTGTAGGTAAGGCGAACAAATCACGCTTTGCAGAAATCCTATACGGCTCATTGGCTGGCAGTTTGCTCCGCCGTAGCGGGTCGATCGATGTGCATATTATTTCAGGAGAGGAAACGCCTGCCGAGCCGAGCACGCAGGAAACCAAAAACATGCTGTACTCGTGGCGGATCTATGTCGGTGCAATCACAGCGACAGCGGGTGCCACCGTCATCGGCTTGCCCTTCCGGGATTATTTCCAGGCCGAGAGTTCATTGTTACTTTATCTCATCGGTATTGTATTCGTCGCGGCACGGTATGGTTGGCTCTCTTCTGTTATCGCCAGCATTCTTGCCTTCCTTTCATATAACTTTTTCTACACCCAGCCTTATTATTCCTTCACGATCGATTACCATAAAGATCTGCTGACGGTTATCCTGCTGCTCGTGACAGGCATCATCGCAGGTTCGCAAACCTCGCGCCTTTATCTGCAAAGCCGGTACTTCCAGCGCAAAGAACGGAATACGTCAGCACTCTATGCGATGTCACGGGAACTCGCTGCTACGCGCGGGCAAGAAAACATCCTGAAGGTGATCAGTAAGCATCTGGAGCAGGCGATCGACGGCTCTGCGATTATATGGATCATTGATAGCGGTACATTAAGTGTAGCGTACCCTACAGAGACCCGATCCGAGGTGAAGGAAGAGAGTGTGGTGCAATGGGTATTACAGCACCAACAGCCTGCAGGTTTGGGCACCGCCACGATGCCAAGTGCGCGTGGTTATTACTTGCCGCTGAAAGGAAGCGGCACAGTGCTCGGGGTGGCGGGTGTCATTCCTAACGGTAAAGAAAAACAGTTTACACAAGAACAGGAAGATTTGTTGGATGCGTTAGCAACCCTAGCCGCTTCAGCGCTCGAACGTGCCGAAACTGCCGTGCTTGCAGAAGAACGCAAAGTGGAAGCCGAGAGCGAGAAGATGCGAAACGTCCTCCTCAGCTCCGTATCCCATGATCTACGCACACCACTTGCCTCTATCAAGGGCAATATCAGCCTGATGTTGAATAAGGGCAAGCTAACCGATGACGCACGGCAGGAGCTCGTTAGTGCAACGTATGAAGAGATCACGCGGCTAGAGAAGATCGTTTCTAACCTGCTCGATATTACGCTGCTTGAATCCGGTAAGCTGACGTTGAACCGCGATTATTACTTCGTACCGGAACTGGTGGGCAATACGATCAAACGTGTACAACCGGGTAAGCGCCAACTTATAACACTGATCGGTAAAGACCTCCCTGCGGTATGGGTGGATGGCTTACTGATCGAGCAGGTGTTATTTAATCTGCTTGAGAACGCGATCAAATATACGCCAGACAAAGCAACCATTGTGGTTCGTGTAAAGCAGGTAGGGGAGAACATACGCGTACAGGTCGAAGATGATGGTAAGGGTATCTCCCCTGGTCAGGAGAACCGCATCTTCGATAAATTCTATTCGCTGGCAGATGCAAAAGGTAAAAAAAGCAGCGGCCTCGGCCTTGCTATTTGTCGCGGCATCATGAAAGCGCATGACAATATCACCGTGGGTAACCGCCCGGAAGGGGGGGCAATCTTCACTTTCGACCTGCCTGTGAAGGCGCTACCAAAGGAAGGTAGAGAGTGAGCGGCAAGACAACCATACTGGTCGTGGATGATGAACTGCAGATACGGAAGTTTCTACGCACGACGCTTGTCAGCAATGAGTATGATGTGATTGAAGTCGAGAACGGTAAAGATGCCAAGCGCCATCTTGGCAGTCGTCCGCCGGAACTCATGATCCTCGATCTTGGCTTACCGGATATGGACGGTATCGAGATATTGAAAGAGCTTCGGTCTTGGAGCCAGCTTCCCGTGATCGTGCTCTCGGCACGCGGGCAGGAGCAGTACAAAGTGCAGGCGCTTGAAGAAGGTGCGGATGATTATCTCACCAAGCCTTTCGGCACGGCAGAGCTGCTGGCGCGCATCAAGGTAGCTCTCCGTCATGGGCACAGAGGCGGACAGCAGCAGGAACCCGTCTTCAAAGCGAATGGACTCACCGTCGATCTCTCCGCGCGTGTGGTCAGCGTAGACAGCAAGGAGGTGAAGCTCACGCCCACCGAATACAAGCTGCTGGCGGTTATGGTGAAATATGCGGGGAAGGTGGTCACGCATGGACAGTTACTCCGCGAGGTGTGGGGTAAGCACTCGGCAGAACAGGGTCATTACCTCCGCATTTACATGCAGCATATCCGCCAGAAGCTCGGCGATGATGCATTGAGCCCTCGGTTCCTAATTACGGAGACGGGTGTGGGCTATCGGCTGAAAGATTAGTCTCTGTTAATCCACTGGTTTTCTAAGCGTATTGACAGAGGTAACTTGATACCTATTCTTATCTCAACCGGGGGTTTAAGATTTATATGGGCAAGCTGTTAGAAAAGTGGATAGATAAGCGTTGGAAAAGAGCACAAGCACTCCTAGCCGCATGGTGGCTTACCGCGATTGCATATTATATTTGTGCGTACGTTCTTGGCCTTTGGGAGGTAAGGGATGGTTTTAGAAGTTTACCATTCTATATCGTAGTAAATATCTTTACATCTATAATTCTTTTAGCTGTTTACATTATAGGGGAAATAGCGCTTTTCAAATTCCTGAACAATTCTCGATTATACTTCCTTTCATTTATTATTGCAGTGTGTCTAACGTACAAGTTCTGGCTTATAAAAGCTGTCCAATTATTTTTCTATATTGTCGGTGATAAACCTTAAGAAATGGGACGGTGATACCTATAAATTATCTTCTAAAGAACGCTAAATTTCCAGGTAATGACTACATTTTTTTCAAAGTGGGTTGACGGTTACTATTTGATACCTACTCTTATTTCAACCGAGGGTTTAGAATTTATATGGACAGTACTGAGAAAATGACGGACAAACATTGGAAACGCGGATTAATTTTTACTCTTATATGGTTTGCGGCAGCGGGATTAGTATTTGTCGTAGCCAAGTCTAATGTATTTAGGGGTGCTTACAGTTTGGGGATACACTGGAATGAATTTTTTTCATGGTCTACATTGGGTGTCTTTTCTTATCCTGTAGCACTTATTCTATTTTTTATTTTTACTAGAAAAGTTTCTAGCATACTCACTGTTATAGCAATTTCTTCCCTACTCACATTGCTTATGCCCCTATCGGTCATAGGATTTCTTTGGTTATCTTATTTCTTTGTTAATTAGGGGGTGTTAGAGACCAGAATACATCTTTCTAACTTTTCTTTCTCAATTTATGAATCCAGGCAAGTACTCCGGTAAAGGCTGCACTACCGCTGAATATCGGTAGCCACCAGCCTTCTAGATGCGGGACGTTAAGCAAATGCAGTACCATTTCTATGCCTACAATACCCATGATCAGCAGTGAAGAAAGCAAGCGGTGTATACTCCGACAGACCCATAGCAATCCTTCTGGGACATAATCGTGAAACCATGCGAGCATCACTGCTACCATAACTAATATGTAGCCCCAATAAGCAAGCAGCGGATGATGAAGCCGTATTAATTTGTAAGCAGGAGGGAGGTCAAGCCATGCGAATCCCCAGTACAATAAGACTGCGTCTAGTATCATAACCGCCAGTGTTGAATATCTATACGCATGTAACATATTTATTTTCATAATTTGTTATATTGAAACAAATATTCCTTTACACGCTCGATTCTTTGTCGTAAAGGAATTTGTTATATCATAACATTCGGAAATAGGTTTATGGCGCGACCCTCTTCACTCTCCTCACCAGCTACAGAACTCGTACTGAATGTTTTGCGCAAGGCAAAAGAGCCGATGTCTGCATATGCGTTGCTGGAAAAACTTAAAAAGAAAGGCATCAAGAGTCCACCGACCGTCTATCGTGCACTTGAAGCACTAATATCGGATGGGGTGGTACATAAAATAAAGGAATTGGGTGCTTACGTTGCCTGTGATTGTACGGAAGACCATGAGCATGCGCTATCGGTCATTGCGGTGTGTGGTGACTGCAAAGGCGTCACCGAATTGCACGATCATGGCATCATCCACTCATTTGAGACATTGCACAAGCAGGGTATCAGGTTGCAAGAACATGCAGTGATCGAGCTTCCTGTCATCTGTAACGCATGTGCTTAAAGGGGAAGTGAAATGTTAGAAATTAAGAATCTCAAGGCGGGTTATAACGGCAAGGCCGTCATAGACCTGTCGAACTTCAGCCTGCCGAAAGGCAAGCACTGTCTGATACTCGGCCCTTCAGGCTCAGGAAAAACGACGCTGCTTTATTCTATAGCTGGCCTGCTACAGCCATTCTCAGGTGAGGTGCTGATAGATAATACGGATGTCGTATCGCTGCGCGGCTCTGAGCGCGATGCTTTCCGCGGTAGGAACATTGGCATCATTTATCAGACGTTACACATGATCCCCGCTTTGTCGTTGCTGGATAATATACTGCTTGCCCCTTACGCGGCGGGCGCTCCTAAAGATATAAAACGCGCGGAAAAATTACTTGAGGATATGGGACTTCAAGGTTCCATCCATAAAAAGCCACATGAACTTAGCCAGGGGCAGCAACAACGTGCGGCCATCGCAAGGACTGTCTTCTGCAAACCTAAGATCGTTCTGGGGGGTGAACCCACCTCAGCGCTCGATGATGGATTTTGTGCGCTCGTCATGAAGCTGCTGTTGGATAGTGCAGAGAAGGCGGGCGCCAGCCTTGTGATCGCAACACACGATCATCGGATCAAGAAATATTTCACCAAAGTCATCACGCTCGGAGCTGTAAAATGAATACACTCTCTCTATGCTGCGCTTATTTACGCCATAAGCCACTTAGCACGCTCCTAAACCTTCTCACCTTTGCTTCTGGCATTGCGGTGATCGTCACGTTGCTGTTGATGAATGCACAATTGAATCAAGAGTTTACCAAAAACCTGAAGGGCATCGATCTTGTCGTGGGAGGCAAGGGCAGTCCGATGCAGCTGATTCTCTCAAGCGTGTTTCACCTCGATATACCTACCGGTAATATTCCCCTCGAAGAGGCAGTAAGGATTGAGAATCATCCTTTAGTGAGGAGTGCAATTCCGGTCGCTTTGGGTGATAATTACAACGGTTTCCGCATCGTCGGAACCAATACGGATTATATCAAGCATTACGGTGCTGAACTCTCAACGGGCAGCCTGTTCACCGAGCCTATGCAAGCGGTGATCGGAAGTGATGTCGCAGAGAGATACCAGCATAAACTAGGCGATAAAATCGTAGGGGCGCATGGCCTTATCAACAGTGACGACCTGCATACGGATTTTCCGTATACCATCGTGGGTATCTTGAAACCGACACACACGGTTCTGGATCGCCTCGTGCTGACACCGGTTGAAAGTGTATGGCATGTCCATGAGCATCCAGATGAAGACGATCCGGAAGAGGTGGCTTACAAAAAAGAGCACCCTGGCAAGGAACTCACGGCACTGCTCATCAGTTATAAATCACCGATAGCAGCCGCTACCATGCCGCGTGAGGTCAATAAATCCAGCTCCATGCAATCGGCAAGCCCGGCATTTGAGGTGGCGCGCCTGGTTAACTTCATGGGCATGGGCAGTGAAATGCTCAGGTATTTCGGCTGGTATCTGGTTATACTTGCCGGCTTCGGTGTATTCGTCGCGCTTTATAATGCAATGAACGAACGCCGTTATGATTTAGCGCTGATGCGGTCGTTCGGTGCAAGCCCTTGCAAATTATTCGGTCTGGTTGTAACAGAGAGCATTGTCATCGCTGCTACAGGAACCATCGTTGGCATTATACTCGGTCATCTTTTTATGGAGGTGATCGCGGTTTGGCTTGCCGAAGCAAAACATATTCACGTTACAGGCAATATGTTTCTGCCAGAAGAGGGCTGGTTGATGGGGGCAGGGGTTATTATTGGTTTATTGGCTGCGCTGATTCCCTCTATACGTGTATACCGTATCGACATATTCAAAACGCTAGTAAAAAGATGAAACCCAGGATCGCCTTTATTTTTGTATGCTTTTTGATGCTATCAGGCTTTTCGGTAGAACAGGCACCTGTAGGACAACCTTCAGAGGAGCGTAAGGCACAAGAAGCATTGCCACAATCACATGATAGCCTGTGGGATATGTTGGCTAAATGTAAGGTGACATTCGATAAGAAGAAGTATGTCTTCACGTTGGATTATACACCGGAAGTGAAAGCCCTTGAGAAAAAGCAGATCACTGCCAGTGGTTTTATCTTGCCGCTGGAATCGACCGATACTTTTTCACACTTCCTGCTTTCGAAGCGCACGCCGACCTGCCCGTTCTGCCCACCCGGGAAGCCCAATGAGATCATAGAAGTGTTTACGAAAAAGCCGATGGACTGGGATGAAGGCATCGTAGCGATCACAGGCACCATGAAATTCACCAATAACACGGAGATGGGACTCTTCTTCCAGCTTAAAGATGCAGAGAATACCACCCATGCTACCGCGCCAAAAAACAAATTCATGCATTTCCTCCACCGCTATCTGTGATACCGAGAAGGTTAGCTGATCTTCATGGATGTCTGACGAGGGTGGTGGCTCGGGAGGGATTTGAACCCCCGACCAAGGGATTATGATTCCCCTGCTCTACCGCTGAGCTACCGAGCCGAATTCTGAGATAGGGCGCTGATAATACTTATTTTTCCCTACGCGTCAACCGTAGGGTTTTAGCCTCTCCGCTGGTCGAGCAAAACATATGCCAGGCTATGAATAAGTTATTGCTATCGTTTGATTTTCTTGAAATCTAAGATTCATAGCCGAAGGTGCGGATATAGGGCTCGAGTGCAGGCAGCACCTCTTGCATATGTTTCTCATATAATTTCCAGCGGCCGATCGCGCGCACGTACGGGGGTTTGCGGATATCGCTATAGCTGGGTGTCGCGGCCTGGTATTTCTGCTCGTGGTATTGCATGACGGAGTCGTTCCACGGTAGCCCGATGAAATCGGAGATGTCCCTTAGGTGGGCTTCCGGCTCGGACACCAGATCTTCATACCTCACCACTTTCATATCGAGCGAGAGATGTTCCTGGAAGTGCAGCCAGAGGTTCATCACGTCGGCGTAGTATTTGACGGTATCCTGGAGCGTATAGAAATGGATCGTATCATAATTCGGGATGAAGGATTGGAAGAAGCAACTTAAGACCACATCGCGCGGATCGCGTATCATCATCAGGATCTTCGCATCCGGGAATATCCGGTTGATGAGCCCCAATCGCACGATGTTCGATGGGTTCTTGTTAATGATCATATTATCGCCGGTGTCGGTATAGGTTTCTTTCAGCACTTTGAAGTAAACACTGCGGATATTCTCCACTTCGGTTTCACTTAAAGTGCCCATGCCTTCCGGGAAGGTGATGGGACGGTTCACGGTCTTTTTGATTTGCGACATCATCTTCGGAATCAAAGGGTATTCTTTCGTTCCATATGCGTCCGGATGTGCAGAAAGCATGCTCTCCAGCAGCGTGGTGCCAGACCGTGGGAACCCGATCACGAACACCGGGGGCTTAGTGTTGCCACTATATTTCCAATGCTTTACTTGCTCTTTGGTGAAATATTTGCGTGAAGACTCGATGATATAGCGCTGCGGGGTGGCGTCTATACCCACACCTTTTACGCGGGCCAATTCCTGAGCGAGCGTATGGTTCTTGAACGCCGCATCGTATTTCCCCAAACGATCGAGCACCCGCGCATACTCAGAGATCGCATAACTGCGATGATGCGTTGCAAGCGCATTATAGTCGATGGAAGAAAAGATCGCCTCGGCTTCGAGCAGTTTATCGTGGTTCGCGAGCGATTCCGCCTTCAGTGCCAGAATCATCGGATTGCCGGGGGAGACCGACAGCGCTTTCTCTACATAGAACTCGACATTGAACCCCAGGCGCTCAAGAAGGCTGATGCAGGCATAATAATCGCCGATCCTGTTCGGATTGATGTCGATCGCCTTTTTATATGCTTCGAGCGCCTCGTGGCGACGCTTCAGTCCCTGTAATGTATCGCCAAGCATCGACCACGCCCCTGCTGAGGGCGATGTCTCTATGCTCTTTTGGATACATTGCACGGCAGATTCCAGTTGACCGGCACGAATGAGATCCTTTGCTTGTTGAAGAAGATCTGTACTCATTTCTTAATTATAAGGAATCCGGACGGTTAGCCAACCCACAATATATAAAGATTCAGGGTATGTATCTATCGTTGCAGCAGCGCGTGCAAGGCGGCGATCAGCTGCTTCTGCTCTTTCTCTGCATAAGGTTCTGCAATATGACCCCATACTGGTTTTGGCCAGGCGGCATCTTTTGTGAAGCGCGCGATCACATGCACATGCAGTTGCGGAGTCATGTTACCTAGTGCCGCTACGTTAAGCTTATCCGGCTTAATCGCTTTTTTCAGTACGTCTGATACGAAGCAGATTTCATCCATCAGCCGGCCACGATCCACTTCCGAGAGGTCGATGATTTCTTTGGCATCTGCGACCGCGGGTATCAATATCAGCCACGGAAACAGTCGGTTGTTCATCAGTTGAATCTGACAAAGTGGCAGCTTTGCAACCGTAAAAGTGTCCCGCAAGAAATCTGGGTGTAGTTCGAACTTCGCCATTAGCGCAGGAACGAATAATACAGGATGGCAACCGCGACAAAGCCAAGCGAAGTGAGGCTTAGAACCATACCGGTCGTGCGATAGTTGAACGTGCTCGCTTGCTTTTTATCGTGCGTGGGCTCGTAAAACAGGATGCCGAACGCATGCAGCGCACGACCGAGCAAGAAAGTAGAACCTACGATATGGATCGTGTTCGCGGTAGCGCCCAGTACTTCAAGTGCGAAAAGGCCAAGCAGGAAGAAGGGTGTATATTCACAGAAGTTTCCGTGCGCGCGGATCTTGCGGGCGAGGGGAGTATCTTTATCGTTGCCGAGGAGGGAGACATGGGATTTGCGGCGCTCGCGGATGACCATCACGCTTAGGATGATGAGCATCACCATGGCAATAGAGATATAAATAGCAGAATAAGCGATCATAGATTTCTCCTTTATCGGTTCAGTTCGGCACGCGGTGCGCCGAACATATCATTAACGGTTTTTATAATCTGTGGTTTTTGTGATTCCTTAAGGTAGCCGATGGTGAAGGCTTCCTCAATCTGGCGTTCTGTTGCAAGGCCTTGGTGAATCATCCAGCGGTAGAAGATGGCACGACCTTCGATATCCCGGTCATATTGCGGGTTTTCGGCAGTGCCCTTGAGTAGCATGGTGGGCATGCTGAAAAGCGATTGTTTATAGGTGCGCTTCTCGGGTGCTGTCGCACCATCGAACCATTCTTGCTGGCTGTAAGAGTGTTTATAAGCAAAGACGCGGCAGCCGAGTGCATTCAATTTCATCACCGCCTGCATTCTCTTTTCTTCATCGAGATCCAGTTCAGCATGAGAGGGATTCGTGAAGTCCAGATTGATATAGGTACAATCGATAGGATACATAAACAGGTTATCTGTTTTGGGATAAGAGTGCTTTGTCTCTGCCCATTTCATTGGGGAAACCATCCATTCTGGCACTGAAAGTTTCCGGCGGCGCATATAATCGGCTGTGCCATCCCAGCTATAATCGACTTCCGCTGCTGCCACCAGGTGGAAGCCGAGCAGAGCAAGTGGGTGGTGTGCCTGGTCATCAAGTCGCTTGCGCAATTCATGATCATGAAGGTGTTTCGCGATGTCGTTCGCATGGCCACCCATCGCTACTTCCCGAACACGCGTTTAAAGATCGTATCCACATGCTTGGTATGGTATTTGAGATCGAATAGGGTAGTAAGGTCCTTTGCGTTAAGATGCTTCGTCACATCCTTATCGCCTTTAAGTTCGGTCAGGAAATCCTTACCTTGTTCCCATACTTTCATGGCATTGCGTTGTACGAGTGAGTATGAATCCTCCCGCGAGACCCCTTTCTGGGTGAGTGCCAAGAGTACGCGCTGTGAGAACACTAAGCCGCGCATCTGGTTGAGGTTGCGGAGCATGTTGTCGGGGTATACCACCAGTTTCTCTACGACACCGGTGAGGCGCGCTAAAGCGAAATCCAGCGTGATGGTCGCATCGGGCGCGATCATGCGTTCGACCGAAGAATGCGAGATATCGCGCTCATGCCAGAGTGCGACGTTCTCCATCGCAGGGATGGCGTAGCTGCGCACTAAACGGGATAGGCCGGTCAGGTTCTCGGTCAGCACAGGGTTGCGCTTATGCGGCATGGCGGAGCTACCCTTCTGGCCTTTGGAGAAGAACTCCTCGGCCTCGAGCACTTCGGTGCGTTGCATATGGCGGATCTCGATCGCGACATTCTCGATCGAGCTTGCGATCACGCCCAGGGTTGCGAAATACATCGCATGCCGATCACGCGGAATCACCTGGGTAGAAACGGGTTCCGGTTTCAGGCCCAGTTTTTTCGCGACATATTCTTCAACGCGTGGGTCGATGTTCGCGAACGTGCCGACGGCACCGGAGATGGCACAGGTCGCGATATCTTTACGGGCAGACTCTAAGCGTTCTTTGTTGCGCTTCATCTCAGCGTAGAAGCGGGCGAATTTCAGGCCCATCGTCACTGGTTCGGCATGGATGCCGTGGCTGCGGCCCATGGCAGGCATGTCCTTGGTTTCCATCGCGCGCTTTTTCAGTGCGGCGAGGAGAGCGTCCATGTCTTTGAGCAGTATATCGGTCGCTTGTGTAAGCTGAACGCTCAGGCAGGTGTCGAGCACGTCGGAGCTCGTCATGCCCTGATGGACGAAGCGGGAACTATCGCCGATATAGCTGGCAAGATGGGTGAGGAACGCGATCACGTCATGCTTGGTCGTGCGCTCGATCTCATCAATCTTGGCGATATCCTTTGCGGTAAAGGTTTTGGGTGCCTTTTTCCAGATATTCTCCGCATCTTTCTTCGGGATGACACCAAGGTTTGCGAGTGCATCACATGCGTGTGCCTCGATCTCGAACCAGATACGGAAGCGATTCTCAGGCTCCCATATAGCGACCATTTCAGGGCGTGAATAACGTGGTATCATATACTTATCCTTTTTAACCTAAATTAAGCTTCCTGCAATACAAAGAGCGCTGTTTCGACTTTACGACGCTTGAGTAATCCGCGCAGTTCCTTTTGGCCCACATGTTTCCAGCGTACGAATTCAAGCGAAGCGCCATTGTAGTCTCGCTGGTTTAGTAGCTTCAGGAGCGTACTTTCCTCGAAATGTTTGGGGCCGATATTATAGACCAAGGATACCAGCGCGGAGAACTGGTTCTTGGTAAGTGGGACTTTGACGTTCTTTTTTACCACGGCTTCAGCCAGTGCGATATCTTTGGCGAGAAGCACGCGTGCCTGGTTTTCATCGACCTTATCGAAGAATTCTCCCTGGCGGATCAAGTGACCATAACCGATGGTCAGCTTGCCGCCTGCATCCAGGTAAGGCTCTGCTTGGAAGCCCTCGAAATAGGTGATGATCGCCACCCCTTTGGCGTTCAGACGGAAGGCGGAGATGTCGCTTTGCGGGAACGCGCGGTTCTCAGCCGTATCTTCCGGCAGCGCATATTGCAGCGAGGTTTTATACCCTTCAGAGGTATAGTAGTTTGCATAATAATCCGCATAATAATCGGCGTAATACTGTGCTTCTTCCTTGGTAAGCGTCTTGATATAGCTCGCATAGAAGTGCTTGCTATAGGAATCGTAGATCGCTTTTGCTTCCGGGCTACGAAGGCCGAAAAGCTTCACTTTATACACCACCGCGTACATGAAACGCTCCGGCTCCCAGATCACGGAGAGTGCACCGGCTGACAGGGCAAGCAGGAGTATGGCGGCGAGGACGGTATTGCGCATCAATACCCCACCGGTACAGGGTCAAGGCTACGCCAGAGATACCAGGTGGCTACCGTACGGTACGGTTTCCATTGCTCCGCGTGCTTCTCGAGTTTTTTGAGATCTTTGACCGTATAATGCCTTTGTATGGCTTTCTGCACACCGATATCGGCGACCGGGAATACATCCGGGCGCATCAGGCAGAAAATGAGGAACATCTCGGCGCTCCAGCGGCCGATACCCTTGATCTCGGTCAGTTCCGCGATGATCTCATGGTCCTCCATGGCATCGAAGAACGCGTGGTCGCATTTTTTCGTATGGAAGTGGTCGGCGAGGGATTTGAGGTATATGACCTTCGAGCGCGACAGGCCGCAGGCGCGGAGTTGCTCATCCGATTTCTTAAGGATGGTTTTCGGGTTCACGGTCTTCAGTTCCGCCTCTACGCGTTTCCATACGGATTCTGCGGCTTTAACGGATATCTGCTGGCCGACGATCGCGCGTGTCAGCGAATAGAACGGATCCCCGCGCGTGGTCAGTGCTTCGCCTTTATAGGTATCGATGATGGATTTCATCACCGGATCGGCTTTCGCGAGCGCGCGCGTAGCGGTTTTCCAATAGGGAGGGAGAGCGGACATTTTGCGTCTTGCTTCGGGGTTATTTTATAGTATGTTACGGGCGGATTTTCTACCCCCACTATATTAGCCAAAAAGGCCGAGGACGCAATGACAAAGACCGCTGTAGCGCAAAAGATTTCGAACGCAAAGACCCGCACGGAAACCGACAGTTTCGGCCCGCTCGAAGTGGCGGCTAACCGTTATTGGGGTGCACAGACCCAGCGTTCGCTTGGCAACTTCAAGATCGGCGGCGAACGTATGCCGGCGCCACTCGTGCGCGCCCTCGGTATCATCAAGAAATGCGCGGCTTTGGCCAATATGGAGCTGGGAGTGCTCGATAAGAAGATCGGCAATGCCATCGCGAAAGCGGCGGACGAGGTGATCGCCCTCGACCATATCGATGAATTCCCGCTCGTCGTCTGGCAAACGGGTTCCGGCACCCAGACCAACATGAACGCGAATGAAGTGATCTCCAACCGCGCGATCGAGATGCTGGGCGGCGTCATGGGCAGCAAAAAGCCGGTGCACCCGAACGACCATGTGAACATGGGTCAGTCGTCGAACGACACGTTCCCGACCGCGATGCATATCGCAGCGGTCGAAGAGATCCACCACAAACTCATTCCAGCGCTGACGCACCTCAAAAAAGCGCTCGATAAAAAAGTGAAAGAATTCGACAAGATCGTGAAGATCGGCCGCACGCACCTGCAGGATGCAACGCCGCTTACTTTAGGTCAGGAATTCTCCGGTTATGCTACGCAAATTGCTTATGGCATCGACCGCGTGAAAGCCACCCTCCCACGCCTCTATAAACT
>RGZB01000033.1 GCA_010031735.1 Pseudomonadota bacterium
GGTCACTCACGATCACGTTCTCGATCTTCCCGTTCGCCCCTTCGAGAGAGTGGAGCTGATACGGGATCACCAGCTCGATCTTGCCGGATGCCGCGAGCTGTTCCATCTTGCTGACACTCTCGGGAGCGGCACGGAATTTCGGGCGGCGGTGGATGACGTAGATATGCTCTGCAACACTCGCGAGCGAGATCGCCCAATCGACCGCGGAATCGCCGCCACCTGCGATCACCACGCGCTTGCCACGGAAAGTTTCGCGGCTGTGTACCATATAGAACACGCTACTCCCTTCGAAGCCTTCTAAATTCTCCATCGGCGGACGATTCGGGCCGAACGCGCCACAGCCGGCGGCGATCACCACGGCTTTGCATGCAATCACCGTGTTTTTCGAGGTCGTGACGGTAAAGCCGGAAGCGGTTTTCTCAAGCTTCATCACCTGTTGGCCGAGGTGGTAAACGGGGCTAAAGGGAGCGGCCTGTTTCTCTAGATTTTTAATCAAATCCTGTGCATCGATGGCAGGGTGTCCGGCGACGTCGTATATCGGCTTTTCGGGATAGAGGGCGGTGCACTGGCCGCCAATGAAATCCAGCGTATCCACCACGTGCGTCTTGATCTTCAGCATCCCGAGTTCAAACACCGCAAACAGGCCCACCGGGCCTGCCCCTATAATCACCACGTCGGTTTTTTGTATCTCTGGCATGGGTTTTTTGTTACACTTAATTCTGATGAAATTCCCGTGGCTTAAGACCTATCCGGATGAAATTGACTGGCGCCGCTCGATTAAGGCGCTGCCCCTCTTTTCACTGCTCGACCAGGCCGCCGCAAAGTTCCCAGAACATACTGCAATCGATTTTTTAGGCAAGCATTATTCCTATCGCGAGCTTAGGGAATCCGTGGATATCGCAGCAAAAAACCTCACACGGTTAGGGGTAAAGAAAGGCACGCGCGTCGGACTTCTCTTCCCGAACTGCCCGCAGCATGTGATTTCCTATTTCGCCATCCTGAAAGCCGGTGGGGTGGTGGTGAACCTAAGCCCGCTCCTTGCACCGACGGAACTGAAAGAGCAGATCAAGCTCGTCGGGATCGAGATGGTGATCACGCTGAACCTGACGGTGTGTTATGGCAAGATCGCAAACCTGGTCGGCACCAAGCCGCTCAAAAAGGTGGTGATCGCAACCTTGCCGGAAGCATTGCCGCCACTCAAGGCCGTGCTCTTCTCGTTCTTGAAGAAAAAAGAATGCGTGCCGATCCCGAACCGCGCCGACCATATCCGGTGGAACGAACTCATGACGGATGATGGTTCGGTCCTGACACCCGCCAAGATCAAACCGAAGGACGATATCGCGGTGCTGCAGTTCACGGGCGGCACGACCGGTACGCCGAAAGCGGCGATGCTCACCCATGCGAACCTCTATGCCAATGCCGTACAGTGCAAAGAATGGTGCCATAGTTTGGAAGAGGGCCAAGAAACCATCGTGGGCGTGCTGCCGCTGTTCCATGTATTCGCCATGACGGTGATCATGAATCTCGGTATCCTGCTCGGAGCACGGATGGTATTACACCCGCGGTTCGAACTGAAACGCTCCTCAAAGATATCACAAACAAAAAAGTGACGTTGCTACCCGGCGTTCCGACCTTGTTTGGTGCGATCGCGCACTGCGCGTATGTGCATAACTATAACCTGACATCGCTTAAGGTGTGTATTTCCGGTGGTGCACCACTGCCGGGTGAAGTGAAGAAGGCGTTCGATGACATCACCGGATGCCGCCTGCTGGAAGGGTACGGCCTTACGGAAGCATCGCCGGTCACCGCGTGCAATCCGCTCACCGGTAAACAGAAGCTGGGTATCGGACTCCCGTTCCCGGCCACCGAATTCAAGATCGAGGATATGAAGCACCGCGGGAAATTCCTTTCTACCGGGAAGAAGGGTGAGATCTGTATCCGTGGCCCGCAGGTGATGAAGGGTTATTTCAATAATCCGGAAGAGACGAAAAAAGCGATCGGCAAGGATGGGTTCCTTAGGACCGGCGATATCGGCTACATGGATAAAGACGGCTATTTCTTCATCGTGGACCGACTGAAGGAACTGATCATCACGCACGGTTTCAACGTGTACCCGCGTCATGTCGAGGAACAGATCTACCAACATCCCGCAGTGAAGGAAGTGGCGGTGATCGGTGTGCCGCATCCGAAATACGGGCAGGCGGTGTGTGCCTGTATCGCGCTTAAAGAAGGTTCGGTGCTGAATGAGGAAGAGATACGCCATTTCCTGAAAGACAGACTGGCGAAATACGAACAGCCGCATCAGATCGAATTCTATGACAGCTTGCCGAAGACCATGGTCGGGAAGATCTGCAAGAAAGACCTGAAGAAGAAATGACACTCCAATTCATTACTCGTACCTCTCTGCGCCGACCGAACGCAATCATCTTCGATTGGGATGATACACTTGCCGACCATCAGGCGGTTGCCAATGCCTCGATGGAGAAACTCTTCGGCGAACATTGCCGCGGACCCATACCCCCACTCGATGCTATATGGCAGGCCTGGTATCATGCGCGGCCTACATTCTACACCTATTTCCCACATATGACGCAAGAAGCAGTCGATGCAGCCTACCTGAGTTGGGAAATCCAGCATACCAAAGATGGTTTGCGGTTATTTGAAGATGCCGCCGATACGCTCGCACATTTTCATAAACAACGTATCCCGATGGGTATCGGTAGCAATAAACCCCAAGATTTGTTGGATGAGGTGATCGACCGTCTCGAAGTGAGGGAATATTTCCGTGCTGTAGAGGGAAAGCAGAAAGGCCGCAGACGGAAACCTGCGCCGGATGTTTTTATCGAAACGGCGCGTAAGATGGGTGTAGAACTGGAAAATATCTGGGTGATCGGGGACTCGATGGACGATATGTTGGCCGCCCGTATGGATGCATTCCAGCGTATCCTCATCGGCAGCAAACACCGAGAGAAGATGAAGCTCGAGGATCCCAGCGACCCACTCGGTAAAATTATCTATCTGGACACGATCGGTGACGCACGAAAACTGTTACCGCTTACGTTAGGGATGTACCAAAGGTAGCCGATGCATACACACGACGACGATCGCTCGAAGATGATGCTACTCGTGAGCCACGCGCTTCGTGAGTGGCGCTGGAACAGCCTGTCCGATCAAGTATACGCTATGCGGAGCCTGTCGGTAAAAGACCGCCGCGCGGCGAAGCCATTCGAGGTTACCTTCACGCAAGTAGAGAAGGAAGAGATGGATATCGTGGACAGGCAACTTGCCATGCTGTGGGATATCGGGACCTCCCTTACCTATGTCGAGACGGATAGACCCAACCGCATCATGCGGTTCCAGCCGGAAGTCATGGAGGACTTGCTGAAGATACGCGAGGAGGCGCTCCGCCACCTTATGCATAAGATGCTTATGAACATGAAGGGTTTCACGGACTCCGATGCCGTGAGAACCGGTGCGATCGGGGAGTTGTTACATTATTGCGGCGGTGGTGCCAACGCAGCAAGGGAGCTCAATGATGTGCTCGGAAAACTCGCCAAGGAACTCGTGCTCTACACCAACGATGTGCATCACGAGCCAGAAGATATGGCGCGTGCGATCCAGCCCTTGATCGGGGAGCGCCGCATGCCGAAGAGGCCATATGCGCCGTGGACGATCGTGCAGGCAAGTGACACCATCCAGCGCTATATCCATAGGCATATCCATGCGATGCATAATGACCCGCGCATCATGAATGCGGATGCACTGGAGAGCTGTGCTGCCAACCTCGAGGCGTATGACGCGGAAGTGCGGAATATCCACCCGGTCCGACGGGCGCTCGAAAGCGGCCGTGGCCGCCCCCGTAACTAGGGTTGTTGCAAACAAACAAAGTCAAGTAAAAAAGCCCCCGCACTGCACAAAAATCATGGTTTGACAGGGGGTTAGATATCGCGTACCTTCTAAGGGTGGGGAATAAAATACAAGGAGGTGCCGGATGACTCATTCAGCTGTTATTGCGGGGTATGCGCGTACGCCATTCACACTCGCGAACAAAGGCGCCTTCATCGATGTGCGGCCGGAAGACTTAGCCGCAGGTGCGATCCGCGGTGTCATCGAGAAAACTAAGGTCAGACCCGAAGACATCGAAGATATCAAACTCGGCTGCGCCTTCCCGGAAGGTGAACAAGGCCTGAATCTGGCGCGCCTCGTGGTGTTTGTCGCACAGCTCCCGATCAGTATCGGCGGTGTCACGATGAACCGCTTCTGCGGTTCTTCCATGCAAGCGATCCATGATGCCGCGGGCGCGATCGCATGCGGTGCCGGTGAGGTATTCATCGCGGCCGGTGTCGAGGCGATGAGCCGTGTGCCGATGACGGGTTTCAATCCGTCACCGCATCCGGAACTCTTCGCGCGTTATCCGGAGGCGTATGAAGGCATGGGCATCACGGCGGAGAATGTCGCGGCGATGTACAAGATCAACCGTAAGGACCAAGAAAAATTCGCGCTCTTGAGTCATCAGAAAGCAGCGAAGGCACAGAGCGAAGGTAAATTCAAAGACGAGATCGTGCCGGTGGCCGGTGTCGATAAAGACGGATGCATCCGTGCCGAAACGACGCTCGAGAAACTCGGCGAACTGAAACCCGCATTCCTCGCCAAAGGCTCGGTGACCGCGGGTACTTCAAGCCCGCTCACTGACGGTGCGGCCGCGGTGCTGGTATGCTCGGAGGCGTACGCGGATAAACACGGTCTGCCGAAATGGGCGCGCATCAAAAGTTTTGCGGTCTCGGGCTGCAAGCCGGAGATCATGGGTATCGGTCCGGTGGGCGCGACGAAAAAAGCGCTCGACCGTGCAGGCCTTTCGATCAGCGATATCGACATCGTCGAACTGAACGAGGCGTTCTCCGCGCAATCGATGGCGGTGATCAAAGACCTCGGCATCGACGAAGCGAAACTCAATATCGACGGCGGTGCGATCGCACTCGGCCACCCGCTCGGTGCGACCGGTGCCCGTATCACAGGCAAGGCGGCATCGCTCCTGGTGCGCGAGAAAAAACAATACGCGCTCGCCACGCAATGTATCGGTGGCGGTCAAGGCATCGCAACGGTACTGGAGAGAATCTAGATGGCAAAACGCAAGGCCGCCGCTCGTCAGGATTTCGATATACCGCTCACGACGAACGGTACGTATTGGTCGATGATACTGATGATCGATGGGATGGGTTTCAGCGGCCAGCATGCCTACGAGACAAACCGTTTGCCGGTGCCCAGTTTCCGAGATTTCCTGGACGCTTCTGGCCTTAACCGCGAAACGCTCCGCACCGCGATGGCAGAGCGGGGGCATACGGTCGATCCGGAATACTGGAACGCAGTGGTGTTCCCGTTTCTGCATGATGGACTTTCGACCGTGAGTTTCCAGCGCCCGGCAGGTGCCACGCGCATGCGTGAGATGGATGCACTGTTCGATCGCAGCGAGGGTGAATTGTTCGAACGCATGCGCAGCAGCTTCTTTGAGGCGCTCGGTGGCTTGCTTGCGGAGCGTGCAGTGGCCAACGAGCGTCCGATCGTGCTGGCGACTGAGACCGCCAAAGCGATGACCGCCAAGGAAGCCTATTTTACTGGACGCGGCCTCCGCGACACCGCGCGTCGCTTCGGCAGTGTGCTCCAAGAGGATCTCGGTGTGCTCGATCGTAAATACCAAACACTCGGCGAGAGCGGATTGGAACATGTCTATAACCGCCTTGTTGCCGATCAAGCCGACCTCGGCTGGCCTGACACGTTCGCCAAGTTCTCGAAAAAAATAGATAAACTTTCCGATCATGCGAGCGGGCTTGAGAAATCTTCACCGCTCACTCCGCAGCAATTGGTGGCGTTCGGTGAGGCGATAACGCTTCAGCTGGCACTCGCCAGTGAGATCGAGGACCCACGTGACCGCGCACGCGAAGTTGTCAAGCCGGCACCGGCCCCAAGCCCTGGCTACCAGGAGTCCGTAGTGCCGCGAGATGCGTCGGCAGTGCTAGAGCAGAGGCAGGACGCGGAGCCGCCGGCGAGCGTGCTCGTACGTACCACGATGGGCGGTACGGAACTATTCCGAGGGACCGCGACCCTGCAGCTGACGAATGCCTCGAAGAATGAAGCCTTCTATGTATTTGAGGCGGCGGAACTCATGACCGATGTTGTAGTACCCGCTACGCACGCCAATCAGTTCTGGCGGCGCATGCAGGATCTGATGCAGCAGCAATCGAATTATCTGGCAGAGGTGCTTATGCCCGAGCGCCAGAGCATCGCGCTTTCCACACTTGGACGTGTGCGGAAGGAAATGGATGCCGAAATCGCGCGTGGTGCGAACCGGGGAGGAGGATGAGTATGGAATTTCAGGGCGAACTACGCGACCTCTTGGATAATGTGCGTGAAGCCGTATGGGACCTCATGGACTATCTCGATGGTATCGTGCCGCATACCAAAGACAGGAAAGAAGAAGGTTTCAAGAGTGCGCGGAGCCTGCTGGTCGTCATCCATGCGAATCTGGAAGATATTCCGAGCGATTTCGAAGACTATCTGCATGCCAAGGTGATGTCTGCACACAAAGCCGTAAAGCGCATCGACAAAGGGAAGCTGGAGAAAGCGGAGAAGATCGGCTCCAGACTTTCTGTCGAGGAATCTACCATGGCAGATCAAACGAGCGCTATCGCAGATGCGTTCAAGATGCTGAAGAAGAAGCGTGATGACCTTCCGAAGGGAGCACTTCCGGAGCTTTCCAAGAAACTCTTCCACCTGGGCGATCTGCTTGCGGATGCGGGTATCGTACTTTCCGTGAGGGACAATATGGAAGATACGTTACCGACGCGTGTCGATAAAGGCTACCGCGGCCATCTGCGTGAGGAATTCGAGGGGAAATCCCCGAAGAAGCAAGAGCGGCTCCTGAAGCACATCAGGGAAGAGCGCGGCAGCCTCTCCCCGCAGGAGACCGGCTATTTCAACGATACACGAACAAAACCCGATAGGACGAGGTAGGCTATGGCAAAATCAATTCAGAAAGTGGCAGTGATCGGCTCCGGCGTGATGGGGGCAGCGATCGCGGCACATGTGGCGAACGCAGGCTTCCCCGTTCTGCTCCTCGATATCGTGCCGAAGGATGCGAGCGACCGTAACGCGCTCGCCAAACGTGCGCTCGAGAAACTCGCCAAAGCGAACCCGGCACCGTTCACATCGCCGAAGAAAATGGCGCTCGTGACCCCGGGCAACCTCGAAGATGACATCGCGAAGATCAAGGAAGTGGACTGGGTCATCGAAGCGGTGATCGAGAAACTCGAGATCAAAAAAGATGTGTACCGCAAGATCAACATCCATAGGAAGGAAGGCGCGATCGTCTCTTCGAACACCTCGACGATCCCGCTTGCGAACCTTGTCGAAGGCATGCCGGCCGATTTCCAGCGCAACTTCGTCATCACGCACTTCTTCAACCCGCCGCGCTATATGCGCCTACTCGAACTCGTCACCAGCGCGCAGACCAATTCCGATACGCAGAAATGCATCCGCCATTTCTGCGATGTGCATCTTGGTAAAGGTGTCGTCGACTGTAAAGATACGCCGGGCTTCATCGCCAACCGCATCGGCTGCTTCTGGCTCGAGATCGGGTTACTTGAGGCGATGCGCCTGAACGTCACCGTCGAAGAGGCGGATGCCGTGATGGGCAAGCCGATGGGCATTCCGAAAACCGGTGTGTTCGGTTTGATGGATATGATCGGTATCGACCTTCTCCCGCTGATCGCGAAAGAGATGTCAGACCATCTGCCGAAAGACGATCGCTTCCGTGAGATCTATAAAGAACCGCCGCTCATCACCCGCATGATCAAAGAAGGGATGACGGGGCGTAAAGGCTCGGGTGGTTTCTACCGCCTCAAAGAAGACGGCGGCAAGAAATCGAAAGAAGTAATGGATCTCGCCACCGGCGAATACCGCCCTGAGAAAAAAGTCAAAGCTGAAGAGAAAAAAGAACTCCGTGCGACGCTGACGGCCGCAAACCCTGTCGGCAGTTTCGCCTGGGGTGTGATGAGCGAGACGCTTAGCTACGCCGCGTCGCTCGTCCCGGAAATCGCGGACGATATCAAGAGTGTCGATGAGGCGATGAAGCTCGGCTATAACTGGAAGTATGGTCCGTTCGAGCTGATCGACCGTATGGGGACGAAAGAGTCTTCTGGTCCGAAATGGTTTGCAGAGAAACTGAAATTAGAGGGCCGCAAAGTGCCGCCGATCTTAGAGAAGGTCGGCGATGGAACCTTCTACAAGGAAGCGGAATACAAACAGTATTTCGACCTCTCGGGCAGTTACAAAGATATCAAGCCGGTGGACGGCGCGTGGATGCTCGCGGATTACAAGCGCGGCAAGAAACCGATCAAGAAAAACGGCTCGGCCGCGCTCTGGGATATGGGCGATGGAGTGGCGTGTTTCGAATTCACCGCGAAGATGAACTCACTCGATCCGGATGTGTTGACGCTGCTGACCGAATCGGTCGAGATCGTGAAGAAAGACTATAAAGCACTCGTGATCGGCAACGACGGCGACGATTTCTCGGTCGGTGCCAATATCGGCGTGCTGCTCTATGTCGCGAACCTAGCGGCGTGGAAAGTGATCGATGGTATCATCAAACAAGGACAGGATGCGGTGATGGCACTTAAATACGCCCCGTTCCCGGTGGTCGGTGCACCGGCAGGCCGTGTATTCGGTGGCGGTTGTGAAATCCTGCTCCACTGCGACGCGATCGCGGCACACGTGGAAACCTACTGCGGTTTAGTGGAGGTCGGTGTCGGTTTAGTACCAGGCTGGGGTGGCTGTAAAGAGATGCTCTTCCGCCAGATCCGTGCGCGCTACAACGAAGAGCGCGCGATCGCGAAAATGGGCCGCATGTTCAGCTTCATCTCCCCGGTGAAGACCATGAACACCATGCCGCCGATCCTAAAAGCCTTCGAGTATATCTCGACGGCGAAGGTATCCCGCTCCGCCGAGGAGATGAAGAGCATGCTCATTCTCCCTGCGAAACACAAGATCGTGATGAACAGAAAGCGTGTACTCTCCGAAGCCAAGGCGATGGCACTCGAACTCGCGAAAGGCTACAAGGCACCGGAGCCGCAAACGATCAACCTCCCCGGCAAGACCGCACGTGCGGCGATGTATATGGGTGTGGAAAGTTTCGTCAAGTCCGGCAAGGCAACGAAGCACGATGAGGTGGTCTCCAAAGCCGTGGCACAAGTGCTCTCGGGTGGCGATACCAGTATCCACAAGCCCATGACCGAACAGCAAGTGCTCGACCTCGAGCGCGAGGTGTTCGTGAAGATGGTGAAGAATCCCGATTCACTCGCCCGCATCGAACATATGCTCGAGACCGGGAAACCCCTTAGGAACTAGGAGGCAATCATGCCAACATACAAAGCACCGTTACGCGATTTCCAGTTCGTCTTGAAAGAGTGGCTCGATATCGAACAATATAAAGACTCCTTAAAAGGATTCGACGACCTTTCGATCATGGATCCCATCCTGGACGAGGCGGCGAAGTTCTGCGAAGGCGTACTCTTCCCGCTCAACCAATCGGGCGATGCGGAAGGCCTCACATTCGACAAGGGTAATGTGCATCTGCCGAAGGGCTTCAAAGAAGCCTACCAAGCCTATGTCGCGGCGGGCTGGCCGAGCTTCACCTGCGATCCGGCGTACGGCGGCCAGGGCTTGCCGGAAGTGCTCAACATGCCGATCACGGAGATGATCTCTAGCTCGAACCTGTCGTTCGGGTTGCTGCCAGGCTTATCGCACGGGGCCTATAACGCCATCCATATCTGGGGTACGGAAGAGCAGAAGAAAACCTACCTGCCGAAACTGGTGACGGGCGAGTGGAGCGGCGTGATGTGCCTGACAGAGCCGCAGGCCGGCACCGATCTCGGCCTGATACGCACGAAGGCAACGCCGAACGGCGATGGTAGCTATAACATCACGGGTACCAAGATCTTCATCTCGGAAGGTGAACAGGATGCGACCGAGAATATCGTGCATCTCATCTTGGCCAAACTTCCGGACGCACCTGCGGGTTCGCGCGGCATCAGCCTGTTTGTGACGGCGAAATTCCTGCCGACCGCGGAGGGCAAACCGGGTGAGCGTAACAAGATCACCTGCGGTGCGATCGAACACAAGATGGGCATCCATGCGTCGCCGACCTGCGTGATGAATTTCGACGGCGCGAAAGCATGGCTCGTCGGCGAGCCGCATAAGGGTCTGAAGGCGATGTTCACGATGATGAACGAAGCGCGCATCTATGTCGGCATCCAGGGTCTTGGCCTTGGTGAGGTGTCGTACCAGAACGCGCTCGCGTACGCAAAAGAACGTCTGCAGATGCGTTCGCTTAAGGGTGCGAAATATCCGGATAAACCGGCTGATCCACTGGTGGTCCATCCGGATATCCGCCGGATGCTGCTCACCATGCGCGCGTTCTGCGAAGGTTCGCGCGTGCTGGCACTCTGGTCGGCGCTTAAAGTGGATACCCACAAACGCCATTCCGATCCGAAAGTACGCCAGGAGGCCGATGATTTCGTACAGCTCATGACCCCGATCGTGAAATCCTACCTCACCGATGGTGGTAGCGAGATCACCAACCTCGGCATGCAGGTGCTCGGTGGGTACGGCTACATCCGTGAATACGGGATGGAACAATATGTGCGTGATGCGCGTATCGCACAGATCTATGAAGGTACGAACGGCGTGCAGGCACTCGATCTGATCGGTCGTAAACTGCCGGCACATATGGGGCGGTATCTGCGGACGTTCTTCCACCCGGTCGACCAGTTCCTGACCGAGAACCGTGACATCCCGGAAATGGCGGAATTCAACAAGCCACTCTATCAGGCGGTGGGATCCCTGCAGAATGCTTCGATCTGGATGGCGCAAAAAGGTCTCGGCAATCCGGACGATCCGGCGAGTGGCTCGGTGGAATACCAGCGCATGTTCAGCCTGGTCGTGCTCGGCTATATCTGGGCGCGTACGGCGAAGATCGCACTGGCGAAAGTGAAGACCTCGGACGAGAAGAATTTCTACGAGACGAAACTCGCGACCGCGCGCTTCTATATGAACAAGATATTGCCAGAGCATTTCTCGTTGCTTGCGAAACTCACCGCCGGGGTGAAATCGCTCGAGATGCCGGATATCACCGTTTAAAGTATCGCCGCTTAAGGTTTACGATTTTCCTTGTTCGGCTTTGCCGCACCCATGAACTGACCCACTTTCGGCAGCAGTTTGGTCGCATCGGTAATGGGCAAGGAGCACTGGCCGTTCGCACAGGCGAATGCCGCCGCCGTCGGTAATTCCGGATAGCTCACATCCACGTTCGGCATCGGGCCTTCTTTCTTATCCCACCACTCGATACGGGTGTAGGTGCCCGGATAACGGAGCGCGGCATTATAAAGCGTTTGCGCCGCTTCGTCGTCCTTTGCACCTACGATGGTGATGTGCACCGGTGGGTTCGCGATTTCTTCTGCAGCAAGCAAGATGCCGGGTCTAAACGGGGAATCCGCAATGAAACCCGGAGAGGCGAGGAAGCGCATGCCATGCTCTGCACTTGCACGATAGGTTTTATCACCGGTGATGTGCGACAGCAGGTTGAAGAAGCGCGTCGCCGTGATGTTCTCCTCCGGCTTACGCACCGGATCCTTGAAGGCCAAGGCCTGCTGATTACCGGTAACGGGCTGCTTTAGCGAGGAAGTCGCAAATCCCCCATCCTTATAGAGGAAATGATCCTGTATGAAGTGTGCGGCAGCGAGCGCCCTCTCAAGCCACTTGCGATCGCCGGTAGAGCGGTAGAGATGCAGGAACGCATCACCCATAAATAGAGTATCGCCGAGGAAAGGCCCGCCATTATCCGATTCGCCGTGACGGAACCCGCCACCTTCGAGTGAGCGGTTCTTCATCACCCAGTCAGCAGCACGCATCGCGGAATCCAGCAACGCTTTATCACCCGTGATATTGTAGAGGTAGGTGAACGCACGAATGACCCACGCATTCTCACGGGCATATATATGTTTATCGATCGTGGGTGCGGTATATTGCGCGCGGCCGGCCTCGTCTTTCCGGTAGAACATCTTGCCGCTGATCTTTTCATCCACATCGGCATCCTGGCTGGTGTAGAACGCGCCACCCGAATCCTTCATGAAGCGTTCGAGATAACCAACAATGCTATAGGCTGCGTCTTTATAGGCGACATCATCGAACGTGGCATAGGCAAGGGCATAACTCTCGATATAATCGGTCTGCACCTCCATGATCTTCTCAAAGTGCGGAGAGCGCCAGTCGACCTCATCCGAATATTGATAGACACCACCCCACACCGGATCGAGCAGGTTGAAGGACGCATTCAGCGTCTGGTTGGCCTTCTCACGGAAACCGGCTTTGCCTTCGAGGGCTTTGCGAAGTGTATATTCCATCACATCAGCGCTTAGGAATTTATGCATGGAACCCCAGCCGCCGTATTTCTTATCGTAAATCTCCGCGTAGACGGTTTCGATGCGTTTACGTTCCTTGGCGGCAAGCAGCGGCGAAGAGGCAGGCGCATAACGCGTGGGCTTTTCCACTTCTGCCTTGCGGGTCTTTGCCAGAGATGTAAGCAGTTCCTTCATTTCGGCAGGTTCGATATAGCCGCGACGCTTAGCGAGCTCCGAGCCATCCGGGGCGAAGATAATGGTCGCCGGCCAGCCATACTCTTCATAGCGATGGGAAATTTCAGGATTCGAATCCTGGTCGACGCGTACGGTGATATAGTGTTCGCTTAAGATCGTCTGTACTTCGGGATTGGCGTAGGTGGTTTCGTGCATCACATGGCACCAGTGGCACCACACGGCCTCGACATCGAGGATCACCAGCCGATCCTCTTTTTTTGCTTGTTCAAACAAGGAAGGAGACCAGCCTTTCCAGGTCGGCGCCTGTGCGGCCACATAACCCGGCATTGCCACGCAGAATGCAATAACCAAAAAACGGATAAGAGAAGGCATAGGATTCTCCACGTGCATAACGGGTTTTTTTGTGTTGTATCATGCGGGCAAGATTTCTACAATCGCGCCCATGCGTAATGTCATCGCCGTCGTCACCACCTACAATGTGGACAGTGCCTTTTCTTCTCGCCTGCATGCGCTGTTGCCGCAGGTGCCTAAAATCGTCATCATTGATAACAGTGAAGAAGAGGCAAGCCGGGCGTATCTTCGTGAGATCGCCGCTGACCATAACGGGCAAGTGGTGCTTATTCAAAATGAAATGAACGAAGGTTTAGCGGCGGCGCAGAATAAAGGTATCGCTTACGCGCTCCACCATGAAGCGGAATGGGTATTGCTGATGGATGATGATTCGACCGCGGCACTCAATATGGTGGATATTCTGCTCGCAGCGTGGGATGCGCATCCCGCCAAAGAGACGATCGCGATCGTGGCGCCGGTGCCGGTCGATCGTCATACGAACATCCGTCAGCCCGCTATCTTTCGTCGGGGGTTTTGGTGGTTCCGTCGTGGGCAGGTGAGTGAAACAGAGGTGCGCGACGATATCGGCATGGCCATCGCCTCCGGTTCACTCATCCGCGCAGATGTGCTACGCGAACTCGGCGGTATGCGAGAGGATTATTTCATCGATTATATCGATACCGAATTCTCGCTACGCGCCATTTTCGCAGGCTATCGCGTAATGATGGTGGGAAGTGCGTGCCTCTACCATAGTATCGGTGCAAAGACAGAACATTCGCTATTCGGCCGCACGTTCGTCACCACGAACCATACCCCGATTCGGCGCTATACCATCTACCGTAACCGCGTGTGTATGTGGCGCGGCTATGCAGGGAAAGTACCCGGATATATTTTTTACGATATGATGGCATCGGTATACCATATGCTACGCATGCTGGCGTTCGAGCAGCAGAAATTCACTAAATTGGCTGCAATCCTGAAAGGGGTGTGGCACGGGCTTTGGATGCCACGTGAGGTGATGGTAAAGCCTTTTAACCAGCGCCGGAGCGACCTTCCGCTCGCCAGCACGGACGTTGCCACGCCCGAACATTGACAAATCCCTCCATTTCCCTATGCTTTCAGCCTCTTTTTTGCAGGGATAGTATGGAAAAATTCGCCGCCGATATTTTAAGCAACGCCAAGTCATGGCCGTTCGAAGAAGCACGCAAGATCGCCGCACGCTTCAAAAAAGGCGCGCCGAAAAAGGGCTACGTATTATTCGAGACCGGTTATGGTCCCTCGGGACTACCGCATATCGGCACCTTCATGGAAGTGTTCCGCACCACCCTCGTGCGCCGCGCGTTCGAACAGATCAGTGATATCCCGACCCGCCTGTTTGCCGTATCGGACGATATGGACGGCCTTCGTAAAATCCCGGATAACGTGCCGAATGCCGATATGCTGAAAGACCATCTCGGCAAAGCGCTCACCAATATCCCTGATCCATTCGGTACCCATGCGAGCTACGGTGCGCATATGAATGCGAAGCTCTGCGGGTTTTTGGATCGCTATGGTTTCGAGTACGAATTCATCAGCTCGACCGAATATTATAAGAAGGGCATGTATAACGAGAAGTTGCTCGAGGCCCTGAAACAATTCGACAAGATCATGGCGCTGATGATCCCGACACTTGGCGAAGAACGCCAGGCGACCTACAGCCCGTTCATGCCGATCTCGCCGAAAACCGGACGCGTACTGCAAGTGCCGATGAAACGGTACGATGTGGCGAAAGGTACGATCACGGTGGACGATGAAGACGGCACCGAGATTACCGTGCCGGTGACCGATGGCCACTGTAAGCTGCAATGGAAACCGGATTTTGGCATGCGTTGGGCGGCGCTCGATGTCGATTTCGAGATGTATGGCAAAGACCATCAACCTTCTGCGCCCCTCTATAATAGCATCTGTAAGGTGCTGGGCGGTGCGACACCGGAGCAATATGTGTATGAGATGTTCCTCGATGCAGAAGGAAAAAAGATATCAAAATCAAAGGGTAATGGTATTTCTATCGAGGAGTGGCTGCGTTATGGGACCGAGGAGAGCATGGCTTATTATATGTTTTTGTCGCCGCGTAAGGCTAAACGGCTCCATTTCGATGTAATCCCGAAAGCGGTGGAGGAATATTTCACCTTCCTCGACAAATACCACACCCAGACCCCGGCGGAACAAATTGAGAATCCGGTATGGTATATCCATAACGGCAATCCTCCGAAAGTGAAGCTCCCTGTCACTTTCAACCTGCTCCTCAATCTGGCAAGTGCCTGTAACCCAGACGACGTGTCGGTTTTATGGGGCTTTATCAGCGCTTATGCGCCGGGAGCCTCGATTGAGAGCATGCCGGAATTAGCCAAATTAGTACAGTGTGCGAAGGCCTACTACGAAGATTTCGTGAAGCCGACGAAGCAGTTCCGTGCCCCGAGCGAGAAAGAACGTGCCGCGATGCTCGATATGATGGCAAAACTCCGTGCCTTACCGAAAAATGCCGAATCCGAGGCGATCCAGAGTGCGGTGTTCTCCGCCGGCAAGGATCACGGCTTCGAGAACCTGCGTGAATGGTTCCAGGCACTCTATGAAGTGCTGTTCGGCCAATCACAAGGCCCACGCATGGGTTCGTTCATCGCGCTCTATGGCATCGATGAAACGCTGAAACTCATGGAAGTCTCGCTCTCGCGGAGCGTAGCGGCGTGATCCCACTTTCGGATGACAATCCGCGGAATGGAACATTTCCGTTCGTCACTGTCGCACTGATCGGCATCTGTATCGCGGTGTTCTTGTACCAGATCGGACTCCCCGCGGAATACCAACAAGCGTTCACGTATTTCTACGGCGCGGTGCCGGCGGAGATCATGGGCCGTCTTCCCGGTCAGCACACCGATAACGGGTATGCGACTGGGGGTTACCTAAGCATCCTTACCTCGATGTTCATGCATGGTGGCGTTGCCCATATCGCGGGCAATATGCTGTATCTCTGGATCTTCGGCGACAACGTCGAGATCGCGATGGGCAAGATACGCTACCTCATATTCTATCTGCTGACCGGCACGATCGCGGCACTCACCCATGCCTATTTCGACCCGACCTCGCAGATCCCGATGGTGGGTGCGAGCGGCGCGATCTCGGGTGTGCTCGGTGCCTACCTGATGTTGTTCCCGAAGGCGAATGTGAAGATGCTTTTGATTCTCGGTTTCTTCTGGCGACTGATCCATGTGCCGGCATTTCTGGTGCTCGGATTATGGTTCCTGTTCCAGTTCTTCGGTATCGCCGCGGTGCGCCCGGGTGAAGGCGGCGTAGCCGTACTCGCGCATGTGGGCGGTTTCATCGCCGGGATGATACTGGTGCATCTCTTCATCCGTAAGGACGAACATCTATTCCACAGCCAGAAAAGCAAACCGTGGGAAATGCAGAAAGCGGCTATTGCGAACCTGCGCAAACCACGCCCTTGGGATGGACAGTAAAATGGCCGCGGTCTATGCGAACATGCAGGAAATCCTGGCCGCATTGCCAGCGGAGTATCTGATCGTCGACCTATGGGGCGTGATCCATGACGGTGTATATCCGTATCCGGGCGTGAAAGAGACGCTCGAACGCCTCAAGCAAGCCAACAAAAAAATATTATTCCTGTCGAATGCGCCGCGCCGCGCGCAACGCGCCGTGGAGACGCTCACGCGAATGGATATCTCGGGAGAGTACTATCATTTTGTGCTGACAAGCGGCGAAGTGACGCACGATTTCGTGAAGAAAAAATACACTTCCGGCAGCTATTATTACATCGGGCCGGAAAAAGATGCGGGGCTTCTCGCCGACCTGCCGCTTACACGCACGGCGGATGCGGGCAAGGCAAAATTCGCGGTGGTGACCGGATACGATAACGACGATTCGCCGTATGATGAGAAGAAGAAAGACCTCGATGCCTGCATCAGGCATAAACTCCCGTTGCTCTGTGCGAACCCGGATTTCGAGGTGGTGCGGCAGAACGGCGTGCGTGTGCCGTGCGCGGGGATCATCGCTGCGGAATACGAATCGATGGGTGGTGAGGTGATGTATTTTGGCAAACCGCACGAGGCGGTATACAACCGCGCCCGTGAATTATTCCGTAACCCGCCGCCGGAGAAGATACTCGCGATCGGTGACGCGCTTGAGACCGATATCAAAGGGGCAAACGGACAGGGGATCCGCTCCGTGCTCGTTACCTGCGGCATCATGGCGGAGAAGCTCGGCATCGAACCGGGCGATATGCCTGCGCGTGAGGTGCTGAAGGGGCTGTACGACCAGGAAAAGATCGCCGCCACCGCCGCGATCCCCGCATTCCGATTTTAGTGAGTAATACTAGGTGCGCTCGGCTTTACCGGCTTTTGCACGCTTGAGCAAATCATCGATCACGGTACGGGCAGGAACACTCGACCAATCGATGAAGCCGGACATGCGCACCGCTTCTTTGCCGTTCGCATCGATCAGCAGTGTCGACGGCAGGCCGCTTAAACCAAGTGAGCTGAACGCAAATGAATCTTTATCGACATACGGTGTCAGGTTATTGAGCTTGTGAGTGCTGAAGAAACCATCCACGATCGACATGCCCTGCATATCCTGCGACGCGGTGATCACGACCAGGCCGCGGTTCGCATAGTCTTTCTGCAGTTTATCGAGATCCGGCATTTCCTTCACGCACGGGTTGCACCAGGTCGCCCAGAAATTGAGCAGCACCACCTTGCCTTTGAAATCAGAGATGCGCAGTGGCTTATCCGCCGTGTCATAGATATAAAAGTCGGGGAGCGCCTTCGGTGTGTAGGGCGGCTTGGTTTCCGCACTCGCGCTACTTCCAATAACAAAGAAACTTGCAAAAAGCACTAAACAAGTCTTAATTAAGGCATATTTCAGGAATCTATTTGGAATACCGGGCATAAGGCCTACCAACTTTCGAGTGATCAGTATATATGGCGAAAACGACGAATAACGGTAATTCTACCAAATCTCCAGCAAAAACGAAAGCCCCGAGCAAGGGTTCTGGCGATAAAAAAGATGCCGGCAAGGCGGGTGCCAACAAGCTGTGGGGCGGGCATTATTCCCGTGGACCTGCGGTCTTGATGCAGAAGATCAATGCCTCCATCGGGTTTGATAAGAAACTGTGGCTGCAGGATATCGAAGGTTCGGTGGCGCACTGCGAGATGCTGATCGCACAAGGTATCATTCCGGAGAAGGATGGTAAACGTATCCTGGATGGTATGGTGCGCATCCGCGAGGAATTCGAAGAACGTGCCTTCCCGCTGTTCGAGGAATACGAAGACATCCACATGAATATCGAAGTGGGCCTGACCGAGAAGATCGGACCGGCCGCAAAGAAACTCCACACCGCGCGTTCCAGGAACGACCAGGTCGCGACCGATTTCAAACTCTGGGTGCGCGACGCACTCGATGCGGTGGAGTTCGCACTCAAGGACCTGCAAGCGGCACTGCTCGACCGTGCGGAAGAATATTACGACGCGGTGATGCCGGGTTTCACGCATCTGCAGGTCGCACAACCGGTGACCTTCGGCCATCACCTGATGGCGTATGTCGAGATGTTCGGCCGCGATCGGGGTCGCTTGATGGATGCGCGCGAGCGCTTGAATGAATGCCCCCTTGGGTCAGCGGCGCTTGCGGGAACGTCCTTCCCGCTCGACCGCCACATGGTGGCGGAGACACTCGGCTTCAGGGAACCGACGCGCAACTCGCTTGATTCCGTATCCGACCGCGATTTCGCACTGGAATTTTTGAGCGCGGTGTCGATCATCGCGATGCATCTCTCCCGCTTTGCAGAAGAGATCGTGATCTGGACCAGTGCGCAATTCAAATTCATCACGCTGACAGAAGCGTTCACGACCGGTAGTTCCATTATGCCGCAGAAGCGCAACCCTGACGCCGCGGAACTCATCCGTGCGAAAACCGGCCGCATCAACGGTAGCTTGATTACGCTGCTCACCGTGATGAAAGGCCTTCCGCTCGCCTACAGTAAAGATATGCAGGAAGATAAAGAGCCGGTGTTCGATGCGGCAGAAAATATCCTGCTCGGGATCGAAGCGATGGCGGGCATGGTGCGCGACATGACCCCGGACAGGAAGCGTCTGTATGAATCGGCGGCGGAAGGGTTCTCGACGGCGACCGATCTTGCCGACTGGCTGGTGAAGAATCTGGGACTGCCCTTCCGCGATTGCCACCATATCGTGGGTCGCGTGGTGAAGCAGGCCGAAGAAAAAGGTCTGCGCCTGGATGAACTGACACTGAAAGATCTACAAAAAGTGGAGCCGAAAATTACGGCCGCTGCACTGGAAGTGCTGACCGTGAAGAATTCCGTGAAGAGCCGTAAGAGTTATGGCGGTACGGCGCCGGAGAATGTGAAGAAGGCCATCAAGGTCGCGCGCAAGCAATATATCGGAGAATAATATGAAGTATGTGATGCTGACATTAACCCTGCTCGCGATCGCAGGCTGCGGCGTGCGCGGCGATCTGATCCGTCCGGAAAAACTCAAAGCCGAACAAGAGCGCAAAGCGGCTAAACGTGCGGCAGCATCGAAAGAGCCACCGGCGGAAACCGAGGCGACGCCAAAAACCCTTCCGGTGACACCACCGGTCGCAACCCCGACGCCGGCACAATAACCTATGGATCATTTCAATTATCATAAAGGCTGGCTTGCGGCTGAAGACGTTTCCATCAAAACGCTTGCAGAAGAGATCGGTACACCGTTCTACTGCTATTCTACCGCAACCTTGGTGCGTCACTACCGCGTGTTCGCGGAAGGGTTCAAAGAGATACCGACACAAATCTGTTATGCACTCAAAGCCAATTCCAATATCGCGGTGATCAAAACACTTGCGAACGAAGGCGCAGGTGCGGACTGTGTCTCGGAAGGGGAGGTGATGCGTGCTTTGAAAGCCGGTGTCGATCCGAAAAAGATCGTATTCTCCGGCGTCGGCAAATCGCGCGGGGAGATGGCATTCGCGCTCAAGAAAAAGATCGGACAGTTCAACGTGGAATCGCGCGAGGAACTGAAGATGCTCTCTGAAGTGGCGGCATCTCTCTCAGTAACCGCGAATATCGCCATCCGTGTGAATCCGGATGTGGATGCGCACACGAACGATAAGATCACCACCGGCAGGAAGACCGATAAATTCGGCATCGGCTGGGAAGAGGTGAAGGAAACCTACGCCGATGCAAAACGCTACGGTTCACTCAATGTGGTGGGTGTCTCGACGCATATCGGTTCGCAGATCACCGACCTTGCGCCGTTCGAAGCGGCATTCAAGCGTGTGGTGGGTTTGGTCGAAGAACTCCGCACAGAGGGTTACGCGATCAAACGTCTGGATCTCGGCGGCGGCCTCGGCATTCCGTATCACCACACGAAAATCCCGCCTTCCCCTGCGGACTATGCCAGACTCATCACCACACTCGTGAAGCCACTCCAGGTAGAATTGATCGTGGAGCCCGGTCGCGTGCTGTGTGGCAATGCAGGCATACTCGTCTCGCGCGTGATTTTGGTGAAACGCACGCCGCACCGCACCTTCGCGGTGATCGATGCGGGGATGAACGACCTGATCCGCCCGACCTTATATAGCGCGCACCATGATATCGTGCCGGTCGAGGAAGTGCTCAACAAAAAAGTATTCGAGAAAATGGATGTGGTAGGTCCTGTGTGCGAGACGGGTGACGTGTTCGCCCGCGACCGCGAACTGCCGCAGCTGAAAGAAGGGGACCTCATCGCGTTCCGTTCGGCCGGTGCGTACGGCGCCGTGATGGCGGGCACGTATAATACGCGCCTACTGGTGCCGGAAGTGATGGTGAACGGCGAGAAACATGCCGTCATCCGCGCGCGCGAAAGCTACAAGCAACTCCTTGCACACGATAAAGTCCCGGGCTGGCTTTCATGACGGATACGTCGATCACGATCGCGAATCTTTCGAAGACCTACCGTGTTTATGACCGCCCACGTGACCGTGTGTTTGAGGCCTTCGGCAGCAAAACACGCCACCATGCCTTCCCCGCACTCAAAGATATTTCCTTCGAGGTAAGGAAGGGCGAGACGCTCGGCATCGTCGGCCATAACGGCTCCGGGAAATCCACTTTACTCCAGATCATCTGCGGCACGCTTCCGCCGACTTCCGGCGAGGTGAAGACCGTGGGCCGCATCTCGGCCCTTCTGGAGCTCGGTGCGGGTTTCAACCCGGAATTCACGGGCCGGGAGAATGTGAAGCTGAATGCCGCGATCCTGGGGTTATCCGCCAAGGAAATCGCTGAGAAATTTGATGCGATAGTCGCATTCTCTGGCATCCGTGATCACATCGACCAGCCGGTAAAAACCTATTCGAGTGGGATGTATGTGCGCCTCGCGTTTGCGGTCGCCATCGCGACCGAGCCGGATATCCTGATCGTCGATGAGGCTTTATCGGTCGGCGACATCGCGTTCCAGCGCAAATGCATCGCACGCATCCGCGAGCTGCAGGCCAAAGGTGCGACGGTATTGTTCGTCTCGCATTCAGCGGGCACGGTTTCGGAGATCTGTGACCGTGTGATCCTGCTTGATGGCGGTGAGATCGTGATGGAAGGAGCGCCGGCAAACGTCATGCCGTGGTATCACAAACTGATGTTTGCGCCCGCTGCAAAACGTGCAGCCGTGCGGGCGGAAATAAAAGCCGGTGGCAGCAAGAAATCCAACACGAAAGCACCGCTTAAAGAGGGTTTCGATAAGAGTCTGGTGCCGGAAAGCCGGGTAATCTACGAGACCAACGGCGCGGAGATCTCCGATGTCTATATCACCACGCTTTCAGGCAAGAAAGTGAACGTGCTCGCATCCGGAAAACGCTATAAATATTGCTATTCCGTACGTTTTTTGGAAGCGGCATCCGCAGTACGCTTCGGGATGTTCATCAAGACGGCAAATGGCGTGGAACTTGGCGGTGGTACCAGCCATACGGAGAAGGAATCCGTTGCGCACGTGAAGAAGGGTGAGCGTATCCGTGTTTCCTTCACCTTCACTTGCCGGCTGCTGGCCGGGACCTATTTCACGAATGCGGGTGTGAATGCCGTAAAAGGCGGGGAGCGTGTGGTGCTCCATCGCATGCTGGATGCCGCGATGTTCAGTGTGCTGCCGCAAGCCCAACAGAAATCCGCAGGTAAGGTGGATTTCGACATTCACTGCACCACTTCCAAAGGCCGCTAGCAATAGCCTGACCGCCCGATAAAAAAGCGTTGGTTTCCTTTCCTCCCCGTGCTAGAAATAGTGACGTTCATTTATTCATTCTACCATGAGGTATCCCTGTGCTCGAACTAATGCAAAAAGGCGGCGTGTTCATGATTCCCATCGTGGCGCTCTCGATCTTCGTGACCGCTGTGATTCTGTTCAAGGGCTACCAGTTCTGGCGCCTGCAACTCTTAAACACCCAATTCGTCGACCAGTTCTTCGGTTATCTCTACCAAGGCAACCTGAAAAGCGCGATGCCACTGGTGAATGCCTCGCCGAACCCAATCGCCCGTGTGATCGAATCGGCGGTCTCCTGCATTTTCGGCTCGAACCTTCCGCTCGAGCGCTCGCGTGATGAAATCCGCCGCGTGGCGCATTTCCAAATCCGCCAACTCGAGACCTATATGAAAGGTCTGGAGATGAGTTCAAATATTTCACCGCTGCTCGGCCTTCTGGGTACGGTGCAAGGGATGGTGATGGCGTTTGCAACCCTTGAACACGCAAGCACGCGCATCGATCCGTCGCTCCTCGCGGGCGGTATCTGGACGGCACTCATCACGACGGTTGCCGGCCTCATGGTCGCGATCCCTTCGCTTGCAGCGCACTATTGGTTCGAATCGCGTATCGATAAAACGCAGGCGATCATGCAAGATACGGTGATCCGTATCATCAACCTGCATAGCCAGATGCAGAACCCGGGTTCGCAAACGGCCTATGCACAACAAGCCGCACCGCAAGCGGCGGGCGCGCAAGCAGGCTTCACCCAGCAAGCCTTCCAAGGCGTTTTCTAAGCCGTATGGATCTGGAGTTCCGCCCACGTCGTAAGCAGCGCAGGATGAACCTGACACCGCTCGTCGATGTCTCTTTCACGCTGGTGCTGTTCTTCATGATCACGACGACGTTCGGTGGCAAAGAAGCGATCGAACTCGGCTTCGGTGTCTCGGCACCACAAGAGATCGCGAAGATGGACGAAAGCAAAATCTTAGCGGTGACACTCCGGGATGATAAGCGCTTCCTCATGAACGGATCGCTTTATGAAGGTAAGCAATTCAGCGAGAAGATCAGCCGTATACTGCATAGCGATCCGAAGAAGATGTTGATCCTGCGCGCCGATAAAGATGTGTCTGCACAAGGTGTGGTGGCAGCGATGGACCTGATCCGTATGGCGGGGGGCAGCAATGTTACTCTTGCCGAATAACACGAACGAACTGGGCTTCACGAAACGTGCGCCGAACCTGGAATTGAACCTCATCTCCTTCATCGACGTGAACCTGATGCTGTTCGTGTTCTTCGTGCTCGCCGGAAGGCTCGAACATCCGGATCCCATCCCCGTGAATCCACCGACGGCACAAACCGGCGTTGCCTCCCACGATGCACAGCAGGTGCTCGTGATCAGTAAAGATGGCGATATGCTGCTCAATGGCGTGATCGTGAATGATAAAATGATCTTGCCGCTTTTGAAGAAGGCCTACAAGGATGGCGACAAAGCACTTACGTTGAAAGTGGATGCCGCGCTGCCTGCTTCGATACTCACCAAGATCATCCGTAAGCTGCAGGATGCCGGTGTGAAGGATATCGCCCTTGTGACGGAGCCAAGGTAATGGCAACGTTCCCCCAAGTCACTGAACGCCATTTCCGCATCATGCTCGGTATCGCGGTGGTGCTGCATGTGATTTTTCTGGCGCTTCTCGCGGCGGGATTCGAGCCGAAAACCATCGAGATACCCTTCCGCCCCATCCACCTGAAACTCGGTAATCGTCCGAACCCGAGTGCGGGTGCCGAGCAGGTGAATATGGACGCACCGAAGACCGCACCGACACCGATCGCGCGCGCACCGATCATGCAGGCG
>RGZB01000034.1 GCA_010031735.1 Pseudomonadota bacterium
AAAGTGATCGATATCGATAGAGATCAGCGAGAGCGGCAGGTTCTTCGCTTTCGATTCCACCACCATGTTCTGTAAGTGGGCATCGAGATAGCGGCGGTTATAGAGTTTCGTTAAGCTATCCATGATCGCAAGCGACAGGCTTTGCTCGTAGTTCGAGCGGAGTGCGTCCTGGTAGCGTTTGCGGCGCACCTGTGTTTTCACGCGTGCCAGGAGTTCGTTCGCATCGAGTGGCGTCACGATATAATCGTTGATACCCATCTCAAGACCTTTGAAAAGGAGGGCGCGGTCGTCTTCATCCACTAAGATGAGTTGTGGGGTCTGGCGGGATTTTTCCTGAGAGCGAAGATGCATGCACAAGCGAATGCCATCGGCGTTATCGAGCTGTGTGCTCACGATGAACAGGTCGAACTCGCTGCTTGCGGCTACGTCGTTCATCTGCTCGGGCTTCACCACGGTCACCTGCATCTGGATTTTGGCGAGCGTTTCCTGGATGTGCTTGGATTCCACCACGTCGTCATCCACCACCAGTATCTTCGCACCACTTAAGTTCTCAATACCGGCATTGGCTTGCTCGAGCAGGCCGAACTGCGAACCGGTTTTGTCGCGCAAGCGGAGCTCGTCCAGCATCATCTTGATACGCACCAGTGATTTCACGCGCGCAAAAAGATGCACGTCATTGATCGGTTTGGTGATGAAATCGTCGGCGCCTGATTGCAGGCCGGTCACACGGTCGGTGATATCGGAGAGCGCGGTCACCATCACCACGGGGATGTAGGAGGTTTCCGGATCGGCCTTCAAGCGTTTGCAGGTCTCGAAGCCGTCCATTTCCGGCATCATCACGTCAAGTAAGATGATATCGGGTTTGAATTGTTTCACCTTCACGAGCGCTTCCTTGCCGCTCATGGCAGAATCGTAGTCGTAATATTCGTTAGCGAGCTTTGCTTCCAGAAGTTTTACGTTGGGGGCGAGGTCGTCAACAATCAGAACGCGGGCGGTCATTTATTTTCCTATTATTATTGTGCAGCTTTCTGCGGCGCATCTTTATTAATGTATTTCTCGATTGTATTCAAGAACGGCCCGATGGAGATCGGTTTGGCGATATAGGCCTCACAACCCGAGGAGAGGATATTCTCCTCGTCATCACGCATGGCAAAGGCAGTCACCGCGATAATCGGGGTGTTCACGAGTTGCGGCACGGCTTTCATCTCGCGGATGATGTCCAAACCTGAGACACCCGGCAGCTGGATATCCATGATGATGAGGTCCGGCGCCTCACGGAGCGCGGTCTCGACCGCGAGTTTGCCTTCGCGTGTTTCCACGACATTGATGTCGTGCGCCTCGAGTAGGTCGCGGAATAACTTCAGGTTCAGGTCGTTATCTTCGACGATCAATACTTTCTTTGGCACAAAAAATCCCCTCTATCTATTCAGTCGGTTTTGTATGAGTTCTTCCACCGCTTCCGGATTGGTGAGCGTGTTGGTATCACCCAGGTCAGCATAATCATTGGTCGCGATCTTGCGCAGTATGCGGCGCATGATCTTGCCGGAACGCGTTTTCGGCAGCGCCGGTGTGAACTGGATGAATTCCGGTGTAGCGATCGGCCCGATCTGGTTCCTGACCCACTGCACCAGTTCTTTGCGGAGGGCTTCGTCGCCCGTTTGTCCGGCGCGGAGCGTTAGCGGGATGCCGACGACCGCTGCTTCCGTCACATGATGGTTGGCAACGAGCGCGCTCTCGATCTCGGCGCTGCCTAAACGGTGGCCGGAGACTTTGATGACATCGTCCATACGCCCAGTGATCCAGTAATACCCGTCTTTGTCGCGGCGGGCGCCGTCACTCGAGAAATACTTGCCCTTGAAGGAACTGAAATAGGTTTCGATGAAACGTTTATGGTCGCCGTAGATTGAGCGCGCTTGCCCCGGCCACGACGCGCTGATGCAAAGATTGCCTTCGCCTTCACCCGTTATCTCTTTGCCATCATTATCCACGATGGCGGGTTTCACGCCGAAGAACGGCAAGGTCGCAGAACCCGGCTTCAGATCGGTGGCGTAAGGAAGTGGCGTGATCAGGATGCCACCGGTTTCCGTCTGCCACCATGTGTCAACGATCGGGCAGGTTTTGTTGCCCACTACTTCGTGATACCACATCCATGCTTCCGGGTTGATCGGCTCGCCGACCGAACCGAGCACACGCAGGCTTTTCCGGCTGGTTTTCGTTACGAACGCGTCGCCTTGGCCCATGAGGGAGCGGATGGCGGTCGGTGCCGTATAGAAGCTATTCACTTTATGTTTGTCGATGATATCCCAGAAACGGCTGAAGTCCGGATAATTCGGCACGCCTTCGAACATCAGGGTGGTGGCACCGTTCGCGAGCGGACCATAAACCACATACGTATGGCCGGTGATCCAACCCACATCCGCGGTGCACCAGTAGATGTCGCCGGGATGATAGTCGAAGATATATTGGTGCGTGAGGCTAGCGTAAAGAAGGTATCCTGCCGTGGTATGCAACATGCCTTTCGGCTTGCTCGCGGAGCCAGAGGTGTAGAGGATGAAGAGCGGATCTTCCGCATCCATACTTTCAGGTTTGCAGGTTTCGTCGGCGGTTGCGACCGCATCGTGGTACCAGAAATCGCGGCCTTCTTTCCAATCGATCTTGCCGCCGGTGCGCTTCACCACCATCACATGCGAGATCGTCTGGTTATCTTTAAGCGCCTTATCGAGGTTTGCTTTGAGCGGAACCGACTTACCACCGCGAAGTCCTTCATCTGCCGTGATCACGAAACTTGCGCCGGTATCGTTCAAGCGCCCTTTGATGGAATCCGGTGCGAAACCGCCGAATACCACGGAATGTACGGCACCGATGCGTGCGCAGGCAAGCATCGCATAAGCCGCCTCGGGGATCATCGGCAGATAGATGACGACGCGGTCGCCTTTCTTCACACCATTTGCTTTCAGTGCATTCGCGAGTCTAGAGACCTGCGTGTGCAGTTCGCGGTATGTGATATGCTGCGCTTTTTCGTTGGGGCTATCCGGTTCCCAGAGGATGGCAACGGTGTCACCGTTCTTTTCGATATGGCGGTCGATGCAGTTCTCGGAGACATTGATTTTGCCGCCTTCGAACCAGCGGAACTGATGGTCGCCGGAAAAACCGCCGCTTGAGACTTTGTCCCACTTCTTATGCCATTTCAGTTGCTCGGCCTGTTTTGCCCAGAATGCATCCGGCTCGCGGATGGAGGCTTCATACATGCGTTCGTACGTGGCTTTATCAGCCCATGGCTGCCCGGAAGGCTTTTTCGGTGCCTTGAATCTCAACTGTTCTGGATGAACAGGGTTCTGATCGGATTTCGCCTTTTCTGCCATTCACGCCTTCTTTGGAGTTGGAGAGACATTGTACCCAGCTTGGCCTTAGTTTAAAAGCAGAATCTGCGCTGTGGATGAAATAGGCTAACTTATTGATTGTTAATGTCTAAAAATGTGTAGCGGTTGCGGGTGAAATGTGCATATTTCACCGCGTCTTGGTACCATGCTTCGGGCCATACCAAGGCTTCGCTCGTCGTGGGTGCGCCTGCTTTTTGCAGTGTATCCAGGATCGTTTGCTTAGGTACCCGCACTGCCTGCACCGCATGTTTGATGACATCCCACTCTTTGCTGATCTTGTCGTTGATAGCATTCGCACGGGCAATATCGATCGCCTTTTCCTTATACTCACGGATGCATTGGTTGCCGGTCTTTTCACCGAAAAAATACATGATCGCGGTTTCATCGATCTGGGTGGGGAGGATGTGAGGCGGTGCGGCGAGTATCTTCTCTTGGATATCCACCATCGTGAGCGTGGTGACCGCGATCTCTTCGCCGTGATAGGTCTTTGGGATGCGGCTGCCATACACCATCTCCATCGTATGCGCGATCAAATGTTCGCCTTGGCTCGCAGGATAGCTGCCGCTGCAGAGATACATGCCGATGCCGGACAAGATGAGTGTATGGCAAAGATTTTTGATATCCTTGGGATTCTCGATCAGTTGCTGTTCGCAGGATTTGAGTAAATCGAACGGGAAGGCATGGTATTCGGTGCCAAGAAGGAGGTGTGATAGCAGCCAGTCCGCTTGTGCGGTGGAGCGGCAGAGCGAATCGCCGACACCGCTTGCGATCAGCCGCTTCGGTGCTTTCGCGCAGACATCTGTATCTAAGAATATCGCCATTGGCAGATGCGCAGAGAGTGTTTTCTTATGCCCCTCGACCACAATCGAAGCATTGGCAGAAGCATACCCATTCATCGAAGGCGCGGTGCCGAACACGATGTAGGGTTTACGCTCCAGATACGAAGCATATTTCACGAGGTCGTTGATCGTGCCGCTCCCGACCGCTACCAACAGTTGCGAATGGGCGGTGCGCTGAAGGATGTGATCGACGGTCTGCTGATCCGGGATCACCTCATCGGTGAATACGATCTGCCGCACGGCATATTTCTTCGAGAGCGATTTGGAGATCGCTTCACCCATGGCATCGAAGGTGTTACGGTCGCACACAAGGACGATATCCGTCACTTCGCGCTCCAATATTTCAGGTAGACGTTCATGCGCCTGGTCAGCAAGCTGGCTTCCAATCACGATTTGCTTGATAGGCACTTTCGGTAGCAACTTATTCCCGGCCGCTTGGTAGCGGCCTTCAAGAATGGATTTAAGCACGGCATCAGGCATTAGAGTCCCTAAAAATAGTATGAAAATCAGTTGCCAACGGTCGGATTTTTAGCATACTGGAACGCGAATAAAAACACTAGCTGCAAGAAAGCGTTCCATGAAGAAAGATTTTGCCCGCTCGCGTAAGAGCCTTGGCCTCGCCGCACTTGTTCTTGTAGCTTTATTCCCTGTCATCGCTTCTGCCAGCACCGTCATCAAAAAAGGCACGCCGAATACCGCACAGTTCGACGCGTGGCTCAAAGGTGTGCGCGAGGAGGCGCTGCAGCAAGGGATTTCCGAAGCAGCGGTGGAGGAAGGTTTGAGCGATGTGCGTCATATCGAGAAAGTCATTCGTTTAGATCGTAAGCAGCCAGAAAAAACCCGCACGCACGATGAATACCTGAAACTCGTCATCACACCGGAGCGCATCGCGCGTGGCCGTGCGCTGATGGCAGAGAACAAACAACTGCTCGATGCGATCAGCGCGAAATACGGCGTGCAGCCGCGCTTCATCGTCGCGCTCTGGGGGATCGAGACCAGCTATGGCAAGATCACGGGGGATTATTCGATCATCGATGCGCTCGCCACGCTTGCGTATGATGGCCGCCGCGCCGATTTCTTCCGTACCGAACTCTTGAATGCACTCCGTATCTTAGACGCGCATGATGTCGATAAATCGCATCTACGTGGGTCATGGGCGGGTGCGATGGGCCAAACGCAGTTCATGCCGTCGAGCTTCCTTAGCTTCGCGCAGGATTACGATGGCGATGGCCGCCGCGATATCTGGAACACGCAGGCCGATGTGTTCGCGTCGATCGCGAACTACTTGAGTAAATCGGGTTGGAACATCAATGAGACCTGGGGCAGGGAAGTGAAATTGCCGCAAGGGTTCGATTTCGCTGCCAACCCGAAAGGCACGGAAAAAACACTCGCCGAATGGGAAGCGCTTGGTGTGCGTAATGTCTCCGGCGGCAAGTTGCCGAATAAGGCACTCACGGCAAGGCTCTCACTGCCGGGTGGGGAAGAAGGCCGCGCTTACTTGCTGTACGGTAATAATAAAGTCATCATGAAATGGAACCGCTCGGATTATTTCGCCACTGCGGTAGGAACGCTCGCTGATGCGCTCGGACATTAATCGTCTCATGACTTTCAGGCAGGTCGCGGTTGCGTTCGCACTCGCGCTCTTGCTGCTGCAGGGTTGTAGCACGGCCGGCAGTGGCAGCCGTTATTATCCGGAATCGTGGATGCCATCCATCTTCCCGAGCTTTAGACGCCCACCGACGCGTGCCGAGAACTGGAAGAACTATAAGGTAGGTGAGCCATACCAAGTGAACGGTAAATGGTATTACCCCAAAGAAGATAAGAACTATCGCGCCGTTGGCACGGCTTCATGGTACGGTTCCGAATTCCACAACCGCCAAACCGCGAACGGCGAGATTTTCGACCGCCATATCTTATCGGCGGCACACCCGACCTTACCGCTCCCCTCCATCGTGCGGGTAACGAACCTCAATAATGGCAAAACCATCCAGGTGCGGGTGAACGACCGCGGACCTTTCAAACCCGGCCGCATCATCGACCTCTCTGAAGCAGCGGCAGAAGAACTCGGTTTCCGCGATCAGGGCACCGCACGCGTGAAGATCCAGTTCGACCAGCGGGCAACCACGGCACTCTTCTACGATCCGAACGATCCGGAAGAGGTCACCAAACCGCAGCAGCGCATCGCGCGTCACCCGAAATCGCCACAGTTCACGACCATGGAAGCGCGCCTGCAAGAAGATTTCAGTACACACTATGTGCAAACCGGTGCATATAGCACACGTGACAGTGCTCAGCGTGTCGCGAAATATTTAAGGCAGGTCGGTCAGGTGCTGGTGGAAGAAACACAGTATCACGGCGATACGCTTTATCGAGTGAAACTGGGGCCCTATAAAACGCAACAGGAAGCGGGCGATATGCTCGATAAAATTGCGGGTATGGGGTTCAACGATGCTATTGTGGTCGGAAGGCCGAAGAATTAATCTAGAAATGTGAGGCACGATATGTTTAAGAAAATGATGATCTCCCTGATGCTGGTGGGCCTGCTCGCGTCACCGTTCTCGGCACAGGCGAAATTCGAATCCGAAGCCCAATATGCGGTGCTGATGGATTATGAAACGGGCGCGGTGCTCTACGATAAAGGCTCGCACGAGCGCATGTTCCCGTCGTCGATGACGAAGCTCATGACGATCTATATCCTCATGGACCGTATCAAACGCGGCAGCTACAAACTCGAAGATACACTCCCGGTGAGTGAGAATGCGTGGCGCGTGCAGGGCTCCAAAATGTTCGTCGAGCTCGGCAACCGCATCTCGGTGCATGATCTGCTCCGCGGCATCATCATCCAATCCGGCAACGATGCCTGTGTGGTGGTGGCAGAAGCTATCTCCGGCAGTGAAACCGCCTTCGCCGGCGAGATGAACCGTGTTGCCGCTGAACTCGGTATGAAAGATACGCATTTCATGAATTCCAACGGCTGGCCGGATCCGGATCATTACACCACACCGTATGATCTTGCGATCCTGGCGCGCCGTATCATCAGCGATTTCCCGGAGTACTATCCGATCTTCTCGGAACGTGAATTCACCTATCACAAGATCAAACAACAGAACCGCAATCTGCTACTGTCGCGTGGCATCGGTGTTGACGGTCTCAAAACCGGCCACACGGAAATCGCAGGCTACGGTATCGTACTCTCCGCAATACAGGATGGTCGCCGTGTCGTAGCGGTCGTGAATGGTCTTGCGAACGAGAAGGAACGTGCAACGGCAGGTGAACGCATCATCATGCACGGCTTCCGTGATTTCGAGAACAAGCGACTCTTCACCGCGGGTGAGAAAGTCGAGGATGCCGATGTATTCTTCGGCAAGAAAACCACCGTACCGCTCGTGTTTGCAAGCGATGTAAAGCTGCTGCTCCCGCGTGGCGATGAAGGTGCAGAGTTTAAAGTCAGCGTATCGTATCAAGGCCCGATCCAGGCGCCGATCAAGAAAGATACGCATATTGCCGATCTCACCATTGAACGTGCGGGCATGGATAACATCGTGCTGCCGCTTGTCGCGGGTGAAGATGTCGAAGAGCTTTCCTTCTTCGAACGTCTGATCGAGAAAGCAGTGCACCTGGTGAAACTGCGTGGCTAAAGGTGTCTTCATCACCTTCGAAGGCGTCGATGGCTGCGGTAAGACTACGCAGTCTAAAATGCTCTATCGCGCGTTGCCGCAATCCGGTGCTCGTGTGTTCCTCACGCGTGAGCCGGGTGGCACGGATGGTGCGAATGAGATTCGTCGTTTGGTCGTGACCGGTAAGCCTGGCCGCTGGGATCCGATGACAGAAACACTCCTGATGTTCGCCGCACGCCGCGACCATGTGGAGCGTTTCATCCGCCCGACGATCGCTGCAGGTAAATGGGTGCTCTCGGATCGTTATGTCGATTCCACGGTGGCATATCAGGGTTATGGCCACGGTATTCCGCTGCCGAAAATCCAGCAACTGCATCGCTTGAGCACAGGCAATCTCTATCCCTCGCTTACCTTCATCTTCGATATCGATGTGGAGAAGGCGCTCGCACGCACGCGTGTGCGCGGCGGCAGCGAGAACCGCTACGAAGTGATGGGTCTTGATTTCCATAAACGGCTGCGCAAGGGCTTCAAAGAAATAGCACACGAAAATAAAGAGCGCTGCGTGCTGATCGATGCCGATGATAAAGTGGAGAATATCCACCGTAAGGTTATCAGCGCTATCAATAAACGTCTCGGCCTCAAACTGAAGCCTGTGGCAGTGGAGGGGATGTAGTGGCGAAAGTCCTGACCCCACGCGAGAACACCTCGTTCGTCGGCCACGCGGCTGCCGAAGCGCAATGGCTTGAGGCCTACACCAGCAAACGCTTCCACCATGCGTGGCTCATCACGGGCCCGAAGGGGGTGGGGAAGGCTACGCTCGCGTACCGTATCGCGCGTTATCTGCTCAACTCGAAAGAAGCGCCGGAGCCGCAAGGTTTCGATATGTTCGGTGCGGCACCTGCAAAGCCCTCGCTTGGCGTTTCCCCTACGCACCCGATCGTGGCGCGTGTCACGCAAGGCTCGCACGGCGACCTTTTCGTGCTCGATACATCGCCAACGGAAGAGGACGAGAACAAATCCGAAATTGTGGTCGATGATGTGCGCAAGCTCCATCAGTTCTTGGGCATGACGCCCGCCGAATCCGAATGGCGTGTGGTGGTGGTCGATAGCGCCGACCAGATGAACCACAATGCCTCGAACGCACTCCTGAAACTGCTTGAAGAGCCGCCGGCGCAAAGCGTCATCATCATGGTGAGCCATACGCCGGGCCGTCTGCTCCCGACCATTCGCTCACGTTGCGTGAACCTGCGCCTGAACCCGCTTTCGGAATCCGAGATCACTGAAGTGCTTAAAGCCCACCATGCGACCGATTCGAAGGAAGTCTCGTTTGCAGCCGCTGTCTCTTCCGGCTCTCCGGGTCTGGCGCTGACACTGGCCGAAGCGGGCGCGCTCGAGATGTACGGCAAACTGGTGAATACGCTCTCCACCCTTCCGAAACTGGATAAAACCGCCGTGATCGCGCTCGCAGATGCCCTTTCCGTGCGCGACGAAAGCCAGTGGGAACTGGCGCAATATCTGGTGCGTTATTTCATCGCCCGCGTGGTGAATGCAAAGACCGTGAAGGAAAACGTCCCGGAATGGGTGATGGGGGAGGGAGCACTCCTTAGCCGACTGGCCAGCACCACACAGCTTGATTCTTGGCTGGAATTGTGGGAGAAGAGTGGCCGGATGCTCGCCGATGTCGACCGCATCAATATGGGCAAGAAACACACCGCGATCGCGCTCCTGGAAGCCTTCCGCGAAGCAGCGGCTTAATACAAACAGAAATTATTATCATGAAGAAGACGTATTACATCACGACACCGATTTACTATGTGAACGATTCACCGCATATCGGGCACGCTTACACCACGCTTTCCTGCGATGTGCTGGCGCGTTTCAATCGCTTGGAAGGGAATGATGTCTTTTTCCTGACCGGTACGGATGAGCACGGCCAGAAGGTCGATAAGGCTGCAAAAGATAAAGGTGTCGATCCGCAAAGCTTCTGCGACGAGGTGTCGCTCCGTTTCCGCGATCTCGCGAAGTTCATGAATTACAGCAACGACGATTTCATCCGTACCACCGAGCCGCGCCACAAGAAAGCCTGTACAGAACTCTGGAAACGCCTGGAGAAGAACGGACACATCTATCTCGATAAATACGCGGGCTGGTACTCGGTCAGGGACGAAGCGTTCTACCAGGAATCCGAACTCGTGGATGGCAAAGCTCCCACTGGCGCGCCGGTCGAATGGACGGAAGAGGAGAGCTATTTCTTCGATCTCTCCAAATGGGAGGGTAAGCTTCTTGAGTTCTACGATAAGAACCCGGATTTCATCATGCCGGAATCCCGCCGTAATGAAGTGATCAGTTTCGTGAAGGGCGGTCTTAAAGACCTTTCCGTCTCACGTACGAGTTTCAAATGGGGTATCCCGGTACCAGGCAACGAGAAGCACGTGATGTATGTGTGGCTCGATGCGCTCACGAACTATCTGACGGCTGCGGGTTTCCCGGACGATATGCCGACATTCAATAAGCGCTGGCCGGCCGATCTGCACATGGTAGGTAAAGATATCCTTCGCTTCCACGCGGTGTACTGGCCTGCATTCCTGATGGCGGCGGATCTGCCATGTCCGAAGCGTGTATTCGCGCACGGCTGGTGGACGAACGAAGGCCAGAAGATATCGAAATCACTCGGCAACGTCATCGACCCGATCAAACTGGTCGAAGAATTCGGTCTGGATGCAACACGTTATTTCCTGATGCGTGAAGTGCCGTTCGGCAACGACGGCGATTATTCGCGCGCGCGCATGATCACGGTGATCAACTCGGAACTCGCCAACACCATCGGCAACCTCGCGCAGCGCACGCTTTCCATGATCCAGAAGAACTGCGAAGGCAAAGTGCCGGAAGTGAATCTCGACGAGCTGATGAAAGAGCCGCGTGCCCGTGTGCTGCTCGACCTCGCGCAGATCACGCTCGATGAGATTTATGAGAACGGCGAAGCCGTGATCGATTCGCATATCAAGCAATGCCGCTTCCACAAGATCCTTGAGGATATCCTGCAGATCGCCGTGAACGGCAATATGTTCATCGATGAACTCGCGCCATGGACCTTGAAGAAAGAAGGCAACGTGAAGCTGATGAACGAGGTGCTCTATACCTTGGCTGAGACCGTTCGCTGCATCGCGATCATGCTGCAACCGTTCATGCCGGCTTCTGCTGCGAAGATGCTCGACCAGTTGACAGTACCTGCGAACGAACGTAGCTTCGAATTCTTAAAACGCAAACATGCGCTCAAATCCGGTACTGCGCTTCCAGTGCCGCACGGTGTATTCCCACGTTTCATGGAAGGTGAGAAAAAAGCATGAGCGGCTGGATCTATTTCTACGCTGGTATCGCTTTCTCCATGTTGGGGAGTCCGCTCCTCAAATACTCGAACGGTTTTGAAAAGCCGGTCTATGGCATCATCGGGTCTTCTTCCTTGATTCTCGCCACTTTTTTATGGGGCATGTCGATCCGCACGCTACCGCTCGGCACTGCATACGTTTTGTGGAGTGCTATCTCCACCATCATCCTGGCACTTGTGGGGTATATGTTCTTCGATGAGCAGTTCTCTGCGCTGAAAATATTCTTCATGCTGGTCATTGTGAGTGGTTGCATCGGCCTCAAACTGGTAACGGAGCGCTGATATGGCACGCCCGGAACTCGTCGATAGCCACTGCCACCTGAACTACCCGGAATTCGCCGATCTCCCCGCGGTACTGAAGCGCGCGCGGGATGCGGGTGTGGGGTTGATGCAGACCATCTCCACCAAGCGTTCGGATTTCCAGACGGTCATCGACATCGCAGAGAAGAATCCGGATGTCTATTGCTCGATCGGGGTGCACCCGCACGAAGCGGAACACCATGCCGACCTCACCGTGGAAGAGCTCGTGAAATGGGCGTCGCACCCGAAAGTCATCGGCATCGGAGAGACGGGTCTTGATTATTTTTACGAACACAGCCCGCGCGATATCCAGAAAAAACTCTTCCATATCCATATCGAAGCCGCGCGTAAGCTCGATCTCCCGGTGATTGTGCATAGCCGCGATGCGGATACGGATACGATCGACATTTTAGAGAGCGAATATAAAAAAGCACCGTTCCGTATCCTGATCCACTGCTTCAGTTCTTCGCATGAGCTCGCCGAGCGCATGGTGAAGATCGGCGGGTATATCTCTATCTCCGGTATCGTCACGTTCAAGAAATCGACCGACCTACAAGAGTCGGTGAAAAAACTCCCGATCGAGCGCTTGTTGGTCGAGACCGATGCGCCGTACTTGGCGCCCGTGCCGCACCGCGGTAAACCGAACGAACCTTCCTACACGCGCCACACCGCAGAATTCGTCTCAACGTTGAAAGGCATGTTCTACGGCGAGGTGGCGCGCATCACGACGGATAATTTTTTCACACTCTTCTCCAAAGCAAAACGGCCATAGGGGAGGATAAAGATGAAAGTCACCATACTCGGTTCTGGTGCTTCGTCGGGTGTTCCGGTCATCGGCTGCGACTGTGCGGTCTGTACCTCCAAGAATCCTAAGAACAAGCGTATGCGTGTCTCCGTGCATGTAGAGATCGGGAACACCGGTATCCTTATCGATACGTCGCCGGATATGCGCCAGCAGGTGCTCGCGAACCATATCCGTAAGGTGGATGCGGTGCTCTATACCCACGAACACGGCGACCACAGCCACGGTATCGACGATCTGCGCGGCTTTAACTTCCTCAACCAAGCTTCCATCCCAGCGTATGGCGACGCGCGCACGCTCGATCTACTTAAGCAGCGTTTTTCCTATATCTTTGCGCCGCCTAAACCCGAATTCGGCTGGTTCCGTGCGTCGCTTACGGCACATCCGGTCCAATCCATGCAGCGCTTCAGCGTGAAGAAGGTGAAGGTGCTGCCGTTCTCGCAGATACACGGCAAGATCACCACGATGGGCTACCGCATCGGCGATTTTGCCTATTCGACCGACCTGAATGCGCTCGATGATGCGGCGTTCGTGGCGCTGCGCAACCTCGACCTGTGGGTGGTCGATTGCCAGGGATATGAGCCTTCTTTCAGCCATTCGCACCTGACGCAGACCGTTTCCTGGATCAAGCGGCTTCAGCCGAAACGTGCCATCCTCACCCATATGGGACACGATATGGACTATGAAAAGCTAAAAGCAGAACTTCCACCGCATATCGAGCCGGGCTACGACGGTCTGCAAATTACGCTCTAAATTCCCTTTAATCCTTGATTAATACACGATTTTTACTATACATCCTGTGGTATGGCACGGTCACTGGAAGATATAGGCGCGGCACTGAAATCCGCACGCGAGAGGGCGAGTCTGTCTGAACAGCAGGCAGCCGACCAGATGGGCATCCGCCTGCGCTATCTCCGCGCGATCGAAAAAGGCTTATTCCAAGAACTGCCAGGCAAGATTTACGCCGAAGGCTACATCCGCAATTATGCTAAGCTCTTAAAGCTCCCGACCGCGGAACTCATCCGTGAATACCGCGAGATCGCGAAGGAAGTCAAACTGCCGGAGCCGGAGCGCATCTCCGCCGAACGTAAAGACAACGAGTTACTCCCGACCCGTCGTACGATCGTGGTCTCGTTACTGCTCATGACGGTGATCTACGTGGTATGGTATATGCTTGAACACCGTGTGGCGCCGCAGACGTATTATGCCGCACAAGGCCAGGTTCCCGAGAATCTCTACGATAGTAACATCGCGATCCTGGCGCGTGAGAACACCGAGATCGTGCTCTACCGTCCGGAATCCAGTCAGCCGTGGATGAAACTGCCGCTCTCGACGGGTGAGAGTTTCTTCGTGCCGTATGTGCCGGGACTGATGATGACGACGCCGGAGGAAAAATCCCTCACCATCTTCGTGAACGGCGAAGTGCTCCGCGCGATGGAGAAGATACGCCGTAAGGACGGTATGATCTCGCTAAGCCAGGATGAGCTCGAGCACGTGGTGGAAGATGAGCAGCGCGGTGTAAACCCGATTACGGAAAAACTGAAGCGTAGGAAACATGGTATCAACTAAACGCCGCAAAAGCCTGCAGGCCAAGATTGGTCATGTGCTGGTGGGAGGTGATGCTCCTGTCGTGGTGCAATCCATGACGAATACCGATACCGCGGATATCAAATCCACGGTCGAGCAAGTGTATCAATTGGCCGAAGCCGGTTCCGAGATCGTGCGCATCACGGTCAATAATGAAGAGGCGGCGGCCGCGGTTCCCAAAATCCGTGAACAACTCGATAAGAGGAATTGCAATGTACCGCTTGTGGGTGACTTCCATTATAACGGTCACCGCTTGCTCACCGACTATCAGGGCTGCGCGGAAGCGCTCGCGAAATACCGCATCAACCCAGGCAATGTTGGCTTTGGCGCTAAGCAAGACCCGCAGTTCCGCATCATGGTCGAGAAAGCCATTGAATTTAAAAAACCGATCCGTATCGGGGTCAACTGGGGCAGCTTAGATCAATCGATGGTCGTGCGCCTGATGGATGAGAATGCGAAGCTCCCGAATCCAAAATCGGCTGAAGAAGTCTCGCGTGCAGCACTCGTGATGTCCGCACTCGAGAGTGCGAAGAAAGCCGAAGAGATCGGCTTGCCTGCAAACCAGATTCTGATTTCCTGTAAAGTAAGCCGCGTGCCGGATTTGATCGCGGTGTACCGCGATCTCGCCAAGCGCTGCGAGTATGCACTCCATTTGGGTCTTACCGAAGCGGGGATGGGCAGCAAAGGCATCGTGGCTTCGACTGCCGCACTCTCGGTGCTCTTGCAGGAAGGGATCGGCGATACGATCCGCATCTCGCTGACACCGGAGCCGGGTGCAAGCCGCACGCTTGAGGTGCAGGTGGCGCAGGAGATTCTGCAATCGATCGGCATGCGTTCCTTCACGCCGCAGGTGACCGCGTGCCCCGGTTGCGGCCGCACCACGAGCACGGTGTTCCAGGAGCTTGCGCAGAAGATCGATCTTTATCTCAAGTCACAGATGCCACTCTGGCGTGAATCGTATCAGGGTGTGGAGAATATGAACGTCGCCGTCATGGGCTGCATCGTGAACGGGCCGGGTGAGAGCAAACATGCGAACATCGGTATCAGTCTTCCTGGCACGGGTGAATCACCTGCAGCGCCCGTGTTCATCGACGGCGAAAAGCGCATGACGCTCAGGGGTGAGAAGATCGCGGAAGAATTCCAGGCGATCGTCGCCGACTATGTCGAAAAGAACTACCGTAAAAAGGGGAAAGTTGCATGAGCCAGAAGTTGCAGCCCGTTCGCGGCACGCAGGATATCCTCCCGGAAGAATTCGCCAAGCACCGCCATGTGATCGACACGGCGCGCCGGGTAGGTGCGCTTTACGGCTTCAAGGAAATGGCGACGCCGATCTTCGAATTCACCGAAGTGTTCAAACGCACGCTCGGCGAGACCTCCGATGTCGTGAACAAAGAGATGTACACGTTCGAGGATAAGGGCGGCGAATCCATCACGCTCCGCCCGGAATTCACGGCGGGCATCGCGCGCGCCTTCATCTCGGGTGGCTTACAGGAAAAGCTCCCGATCAAATATTTCTCGACCGGCCCGCTCTTCCGTTACGAACGCCCCCAGAAGGGCCGTTACCGCCAATTCCACCAGATCAATTTCGAGTGGCTGGGCAACGCGGATCCGCTGGCGGATGTGGAGCTTATTCTGATGGCCGCGGATATTTTGGAAGACCTTGGCATCCTATCGAAAACCAAATTGAACCTGAATTCGCTCGGTGACCAGGAAACCCGCCAGAATTATCGGGCAGCGCTGGTGAAATATTTTTCCGAACATAAGAATGGATTGTCGGAGGATAGTAAGGTTCGTTTAGATAAAAACCCGCTCCGTATCCTCGATTCGAAAGATGAAGGCGATAAAAAGATCGTGCAGAACGCGCCGCTCATGGGTGAATATTATTCCGCCGCTGCGAAAGCATTCTTCGAAACCGTTACGGCGCGCCTTAAGGATTCTATCTACGGTGACCGTGTCGTCATCAACCCGAAGATCGTACGTGGCCTCGACTATTATTCACACACCGTGTTCGAATTCATCGCGGAATCGGACGAGCTGGGTTCGCAGAACACCGTGCTTGCCGGGGGCCGCTATGACGGGCTCATCAAAACAATGGGCGGGCCGGAAACACCAGCCGTGGGTTTCGCAGCCGGCATCGAGCGCTTGGCGCTCATGGTGCATAACACGCCCGCTTCTATAGCGCCGGTGGCCATCATCCCCATGGGTGAAGCAGAAGTGGTAGAAGCGCTGAAACTTGCTTCCAGCCTTCGTCACGGTGGTATTGCTGTGGAGTTCATCGCGGGTGGAAATGTGGGTAAAGCGATGAAGAAAGCCGATAAGGCGGGTGCAAAACATGCACTTATTCTGGGTTCTAATGAACTGAACAATGGCAAGGTGGTGCACAAAGACCTTGCCACAGGCCAGCAAAATGAGGTATCACGCGCACCGGAAACACTGATACCGATACTGAAGAAATAGCCAATGTCATTTGAACTGAAATTACAGGAAGTCGTAAAGCGCTTCGAGGGGATGGGCGAGAAGCTCAATAACCCCGGTGAGCTTAGTTCCAAGGAGTTTGCCAAACTTTCCAAGGAATACTCCGATATGGGTGAGCTCGTGGAGAAGATCCAGCGCTACCAGGCCTCCTTGAAAAGTTTCAAAGACTCCGAAGAGCTGATGAACGATGCCTCGGTCGATGCGGAGATGAAAGAGCTCGCGCAGGAAGAATTCTACGAACTGAAGGCGAAACTGCCGGAAATCGAACGCGAGATTCGCCTTTCTCTGATTCCGAAAGACGAAGCCGATGCGAAGAACGCAATCCTAGAGATACGCGCGGGTGCAGGCGGCGATGAGGCGGGCTTGTTCGCAGCAGAACTCTTCCGCATGTACCAGAAATACGCGACCCGCCAAGGCTGGCGTTTCGAGATCCTGTCGATCAGCGATACCGGCATCGGTGGCTATAAAGAAGCATCGGCGGAGATCAATGGCTATAACGTGTTCTCGCGCCTGAAATACGAATCCGGCGTGCATCGTGTACAGCGTGTTCCGGCAACGGAATCGGGTGGCCGCATCCACACGTCTACCGCGACGGTCGCAGTCCTTCCGGAGGCAGAGGAAGTCGATATACATATCGAGGAAAAAGATTTGCGCATCGACGTATTCCGCTCGAGTGGTCCGGGTGGTCAGTCGGTCAACACCACGGATAGCGCGATTCGCATCACGCACTTGCCAACGGGCCTGGTCGTCTCTCAGCAGGATGAGAAATCGCAAACCAAAAATAAAGCGAAGGGCTTGAAAGTGCTTCGTGCGCGCCTGTATGAAATGGAACGTGCCAAGAAAGAAGCGGAACGTTCCGCACTGCGCCAAGGCCAGATCGGCACGGGTGACCGCTCGGAGCGTATCCGTACCTACAACTTCCCGCAGGGCCGTGTAACCGACCACCGCATCAACCTCACGGTCTATAACATCGCAGAGATCGTCGTGGAGGGCGAGCTCGACCAGTTGATCGAACCGCTCATCACCGAGGATCAGGCGGCCAAGTTGGCAGAAGCGATATGATGCGCTATCTCGTAGCAATCATCCTCCTGTTTGCTACGGTGAGCCCGGCATTCGCTGCAGGTAAACAAAAAATCTACATGGCTCCTCAGGCAGAATACGAAGCCTGGTTCAACAGCAACGTCACCGTCAACCGCAGCATGGACGTGATGGAAACAGTGGATGCACGCCGTAACTCACCGAACGAGAAATACTGGTTCACCATTACCTATGCGCTCGTGAACCAGGCGCCTTCCGGCCAACGCCTCGATTATTCGATCCACATCTACAAAGGCGGCAATTACTTCCTCACCATCACCTTGTTCGATGTGTTGATGGAAGGGGTGCCCGAAGTACGCTGGATCAACGATAAACAGCTCTATATCGAGTGGTGGTGGAAGCGTAAAATGGGTGCGTATATGATTTTCGATGTCGAGAATGAGTATATTGCCGTACGTGATATGATTTTCACCGAACCGCCGCAACGCATGCAATCGTACGAAGATTTCAAAAAATAGCGCTATGTCGATCCATCAACTTTTCCCTTCATTTACCGTTGAGGCCGCGATGGTGGAAGCGATCGGGAAATTGAAAGCGGCAGGCGTAGAGAACGCCGTTGGCGATGCGAGGTTGCTGCTTGCCTATGCATTGCAGGCCAGCAAAGAGGCACTGATCGCAGAGCCGGGGCGCGTATTGAACGCGCGTGAGTTGCATAACTTCAATATCGCACTTTTCCGCCGCGAATCACGTGAGCCGATGTCGCACATACTGGGTAAACGGGAATTCTACGGTATCGAGTTCGATATCTCTCCTGACGTTCTCGATCCGCGGCCGGATAGCGAGACGTTGATCGAGGCGGTGCTGCTGCAAATGCCAGACAAGAATGAATTTATCCGTATCCTGGATCTCGGCTCTGGCAGTGGGTGCCTGGTGCTAAGCTTGCTTACGCAATATCCGAAAGCGTATGGCGTGGGTGTGGATGCTTCGCTGAAAGCCCTCAAACAATTCCGCAAGAACATCGATAAACTGGGGCTTGGCGAACGTGCACAAGGTGTCAGGAGCAACTGGCTGGCTGATCTTCCCCAGACGTGGCTGCAGAGTTTCGATGTGATCGTCAGCAACCCGCCCTATATCCCGTCGCATGATATCGCGTCGCTCGAGCCCGAAGTGAAGGATTACGAACCCTTACTTGCACTCGATGGCGGTGAAGATGGCTTCGACTGTTACAAAGATATTCTTGCCGAAGCGCATCTCTATCTGAAACCGGAAGGACTCTTGGTGTTCGAATGTGGCATCGGTCAGGCAGAGAATTTAAAAGAGATGATGGAAGCCATGGGCTATGAGAATATTTTTATACGCAAGGACCTGGCCGGCATCGAGCGCGTGGTAGGTGGCCGTTTCGGCGGGCTTTAATAGACGGAGAGGGGATAGGTCTGGTCGATGATGGTGGTGGTTTTTCCACTCTCATCGGGACGTTCCAGTTTCACTTTCCCGAAATAATTCCCCTTGGGCCAGAGGCCAATGTTCTTATTCGTTTTACCGATATAGATGAACTGCACCGCAGAGTTCGTTTTGAATTCACGGTCATGCACGGTGAGTTCTTTTCCGTTCGGGCTTACGAGTTTCATGGTGAGTTTATCACCCTTTTGCGTGCCCATGATATCCACCCAGAAAATGATGTTCGTGGCATTGATCGGGATTTCCTTCTCGCTGTTCTGGCCTTTGCGTGCAGTCTCGGCTTGCGGGGGTACGGAAGTAAATCCATACGATAGTAACGCGGTCGGTTGGTAAACCAGTGCTGCGGCAGCATTCTTGCTCCAGAGCGAGGTTCTAGTGACATTGGTATCGCAGGTGATTTCCGGCTCGAACCCGGTGAAAGGGTCGATGATTTTTTTGTTTAAGCGTACGGCGAAATGCACATGCGGGAACTCGGTTTTACCGGAAAGGCCGACCTGGCCGATCACATCACCGCGCTTCACCTTGGTGTTGCGGAGTACTTTCACACTGCCTTTCTTCAAGTGGCAATATTGCGTCTGGTAACCCCCGACATGGTCGATCACGACACCATTGCCGCATTCGATATCCTTCACCTTGGCGGGGTCGATCGTAGAATAATTCACATCATCCACGCCATCGCGTGTCGCGCGGATGACGCCGTCCGCAGCCGCTACGACATCGACGCCTTTCTCCATCGCAACATAATTCGGCAGGCGGAAATCGGTGCCGTCGTGTTTATCGTAGCTGAGATAGCCGCAATGGTAATCGTTGTAGCGTCGGCCGGGTGCGGTATCGACGAAGTTCTGGATGAAGCAATCCTTGCCAGGGCTGCAATGGAGTGGCAGATCAAATTCAATCGCATATGCAGGTGCAGAGAAGGCGAGCAAGAAGAGGGAGAGGAGAATTCGCTTCATGCTATTTCTTGAGCTCGATGATGACGGGAACGTGATCGGAAGGCGAAGCCCAGTCGCGGGAATCGACCAATGTTTGCGTGGCTTTCAGGGATTTTTCAAGCACAGGTGTCACCCAGATATGGTCAAGCCGGCGACCGCGGTTGGATTTACGCCAATCCTGGTTGCGGTAGCTCCACCAGCTGTAGAGTTTCTCGTTCTCCGGCACGAAGTGGCGTGCGCTGTCGACCCATGCCAGTGACGCGCGTAGTTTCTCGATACGCTCGCGTTCCGGCGGTGTATGGGACACGACGTTCTGCAATTGCTTACTCGACCAGACATCATGTTCGAGCGGTGCGATATTGAAATCCCCTAAGATGATGATCGAATCTTTCTTCGAGCGTTTTTTGGTGAAATACGCGGTCATCTCTTCGACGAACCTCAGCTTGTGATCGTATTTCGGATTGAGCTTCGTATCCGGGATATCCCCGCCAGCGGGGATATAGAAATTATGTAGTTCCGTGCCATTTGGCAGCGTTGCGCGGATATGACGTTTATCATCATTCACGAAACGTTCGGTCATGATGTTCGTAAGCGGCACCTTTGATAGGATACATACGCCGTTATACGATTTCTGGCCGGCGAAGGCGAGGTGCGTGAAGCCGAGAGATTTTAAATCGAGCGCAGGGAATACATGGTCTTCCGCTTTGGTTTCCTGCAGGCAGAGGATATCCGGATTTTGTTCTGCCACGAGCTGTTTGATGAGCGGCATACGAAGCCGCACCGAGTTGATGTTCCAGGTGATGATTTTCATGAAGGAACTATAGCTGGAATAGGACGTTTCACAAGAAAAACGTCGGTTATTCCGTCTTGGGGGATGTTCCACGTGAAACAGTTTAAGATATTAACAAATAATATACTGATAAATAAAATAAATATTAATAATTGGACTTCCGGGTACTCATGTTGTGTTGGCACGGTTTTAGGCGCTGTAAGGCGATTAACCAGATGTTAATGTCCATGTGCGATACTGAACACCATGACAACACTCGCGCCATTCAAGATAACGCCTATCCCTGCCGAAGCGGCACTCTCGGTGGGTGGGTTCAGTTTCGTGCCGGACGTGAACACGTCCCTGACTCTGGCACTGCGAGCATTCAATGCAAAATATCCAGGGTTTGATGACCCCCATGATTCGCGTATCGTCAACGGTACCGTGAAGAAAGGACATTTCGCAGAAGATGGATTGATGGAATTAAAAGGCATCATGGAGGCGCATCTGCCGCCGGAAGTCAAGGCCAGTGCAGAGAGCAGCATGAAGCCTGCGGAGCGTCATATCACCTTGGTGCATGGGGTTGATCCCGAACTGGTTCCGCTTTTCTCGCTCGGTGTGTTCGCATGGAAAATGATGGAGCCGGTGCGCTACCGGCGACTGGAAAGAAAAGGCTCGCCGCAACCAACCAATGCGGCGGATGTGTGGCATAGGGATTCCGGCGATATCAGTGTATTCGGTATGCAGAATAACGTTCAGCAAGCCGCCACCACCTTCGTGAATATGGAAGCAGTATATAGTGCGATGACGGATGAACTGCGCGGAAAACTCTGTATCATCATCCCGAAAGTCCATACCTCACCGTATCCCAATCTTCATGAACCCAAGCCGAAGACCTTGATAGAGTTACAAGAAGAACATCATCGGATGTGGAAAGACGCATTGCTGCGTATGGAGGAGCTTTTCCTCTTCAGTTCACCGGATCGCTACCGAAAAGACTGCATCCTGATGCCTGTCGAAGGACTGGGTGATAAAGAAGAGGCAAGGGTGAAAGAAGAACTTTCTGCGCTGGTGGAAAAGCATCGGGTGAGCATCACGCTCGATCCAGGACAAGTCCTGATTCTTTCGAATGGCCAGGACCCGCGCCAGAAATATGCTGATCTTGGTCGCGTGTACCATCGCTCGACCCCTGGCATTGTGGAAGTGCCGTCGGATATCGTCAGCCGCGTGATGTTAGCCACTGTCGGCAATTTCCGTACTTAGTTTTTTTGTGGGATAAAAAAAAGAAAACCACCGCTTGGAGTCGGTGGTGTTCTTTTTCAGAGGGCAATCCTTACCCTTACGTATGGCTTTCTCATCTTGACGAGCGTCTTTGGCGTAAACCGCTTGTACCTTCTTACTGTGCCATTCGATCGCAGGGCCAGGAAGAGTCGACGCTTCATAAATCTCACCCCCTTTTGTCCTCGCCTTGTCCCTCCATGGGTACCAGTTGTGAGGCAGTCTGGTGTTCAGGGTGTCAGAAAACGCACTTCTCCAAGTCAGGCTAACAAAACAATCGTCATCCAAAGTGCGATGTAAACGCATTCAGAATAGTCAAAAATTGTTACAGATATATTAATCGGCAACATAAATATAATACATTGATTTATAATGATAAAATACTGTAACTACGAAATATCAGAAACCGTAAGGGGATGTAATATTTACGTCATAATAACGGGGTATCATCATCTTGTTTGTAAAAAGATACATTCGGGGGTTTTATGGCAGAAGCAAAAAACGCATGGGAAGCATTGGGTCTCGATCAAACGAGCTATGACTATCTCCAGGCCATCTATGAAAACCTCGCAGCTGCCGATGCAGCAAAGACGGACGCGCTAGCACCTTACGACCAAGTACCAGGTGGCAGGGAAGCTGCACTCGCAAACTTACTCGCTGAACTGCGCAGGGTAGGCGCCGGTGATCCAGATGATCTCAGCATGATCGGCACTTTCGACAGGGTCGGTACACGTAATTCCTTATTGAACAAAGCGCTTGATTTAGATGCAGTCGATAAACACGTGCGCAAAGGCAGCACCGTAACCCCGCCGGATCTCACGCCTGATTTACCAGCACCAGAAAATGATGCGACTGCGCTTGACGAAGGCCATAGGGCATTACTTGAAGAAATCGGCTTTGATCCGACGGATAATGCGCTCGCAGCGCTCCGCGGTGTGCTCGGGGATATGCTGCTCGAAGCCGGGTCACTCTCTTCAGATCTAGAGGCCGGCGATACATT
>RGZB01000035.1 GCA_010031735.1 Pseudomonadota bacterium
ATTCATAGACGTAGATTTTCTTCGTCTGGTCGTAGAGTTCGTCCATGCCTTTTTTGCCGGCACCGGAAACGGATTGGTAGGTCGAGACCACCACGCGTTTGATTTTTGCGATATCATGCAGCGGCTTTAAGGCCACGACCATCTGGATCGTCGAACAGTTCGGGTTCGAGATGATATTGCGTTTTTTGTATTGCGCGATCGCCGCGGAGTTCACTTCCGGCACGACGAGCGGGATTTCTTTGTCCATACGGAAGAACGACGTGTTGTCGATCACGACGCAGCCCGAGGCTGCCGCACGCGGTGCGTGGATTTTAGAAACTGAAGCACCCGGAGAGAACAGGCCGATCTGCACATTCTTGAAATCGAAGTCGTCCAGGCATTGCACCTTTAAGATGCGCTCATCGCCGAAGCTCACTTCCTTGCCGATAGAATCGCGCGATGCCAGTGCATACACTTGATCTACAGGGAAATTACGCTCAGACAGGATCGACAGGAACTGACGACCCACATTGCCCGTTGCGCCTACGATTGCGACATTATACGCCATAAACACTCCAAAATGATTCAAAACCCTCGTATCGAGGGGTCTGCATTCTAGGTTTTTAAGCAGAAATTGCAACGCTTTTTATTGCCAAATGGCGGCTGACAGCCAGATTCGCCTAATTGGCAACGGCCGGGGCAGGGGCGCCTTCTACCGCAATGGGTTTACGGGTTAGGTAACGGCCGAGTGCCCGACCCGGCTTCTCGATCACGATATAGGCGGTGGTTGCTACCACAATCAGGATGCCGATATAGAGAATGCCAAGCGATGGCGAGCTGAATGACATCAGCCAGTCATTATGCACCACAAGGTAGGTTAGGGGGTAATGGAGCAGGTAGATAGAATAGGAGATGCGACCAAGGAAGGTACAGACCGGCAGCGAAAAGATGAAACCGATAATGCCGCCCCGATACAGACTCACCGTAATCAGCGTCGGGATCAGGATCAGTTCAAAAATATAATCACCGCCAGCCTTGACGACATCATCGTGATACACCGTCATCCATAAGGTGATGATCATCAGTACCGTTTCAAAGACATATAAATAGCTGAGTTGTATAACGGGCAGTTTTTTATGGTAACGGAAAATCAGCCAGCCAAGGCAGAAGCCGACGATCGCGCGTGCCATCGGCACGTTCTTGGTTGGCGTCTCTAATGTCTGCGGCGAAACAGAGATGAGATAAAGTGCTCCACATGCAACGATACTCCACAAAAGCACGTTCGGGATGCGGCGATAGCGCCAGACCAATCCGAAGAATACGATGTTCACCACCCACTCGGCGGAGACCGACCAGGTCGGGCCATTCGGTTGCGGAAGCATGAAGAGCGCACCGGTCATCGTGAGTTGCACGATCACCCACATCACCAGGCTTGGGCCAAAACCGAAATCCTGGATCTTCAGCGGCGAATCCCATTCAAGTGTGTATTGATTGATCAGCACTGCAACAAGAATGCTGAATGCATACAGCGGATAGAGGCGCGCCAGACGGCGAATCGCGAATTTTTTGAAATCCACGGTCCGCATCACGATCGACGCTTCGTATTGTCGCGCGATGATGAAACCGGAAAGCGCGAAGAAGAAATCCACCGCGAGATAACCCCACGGTGCATACTTCGCATCGAAATAGAGTTGGGAGAAGTGGAAGAAGACGACGCTTAAAGCGAGCACGCCACGCCAACCCTCGAGCGGGGGAAGGTAGGTCTTATCCATAATCAGATGGTTGGTCATGCCGCTCTCGGGTATTGATGCGGCATTTATATATAGAGTATCGCTAATGTGCAAGGAAATCAGGTGTGTGGGTAGGTATGGCGCCAGAAAAAAGGGCCCAAAAATGCCTCGACCCCACAACACTTCTCCCGAAGGATGGTGTTGTGAGGTCAAGTTCACTAGTGCCCCAGCACTAGTGATGGTTTTGTGTTACTCCTGGGGGAGTAGACACCGACTCAGTCGTCGATGTCCTTCTTCTTCATCGGCACCCCCTCCTTCTTCGGCATGGGGTCATCCTTCTTCGGCATCGGGTCGTCCTTCTTGACCTCACCTTCGGGCGCGTCCTTCTTCAACAACTCCACGTCCTTCTTGAGCGCGGCGATGTCGTCCTTGAGCGCCTTCAGTTCGTCCTTGGCCGACAGGGTCGTCAGTTCCTTCTCGAGCGCCGTCGCCTTCGTCTTGGTCAACTTCATCGAATCAGCCTTGGCCTCGGTCTCGCTCGCGTACATGGTCGTGAACTTGCTGCTCAGCGTGAAGGTACCCACCCCGGTCGTCGAACCGCCGACGTACATCTTCGCCGGCGTGAACGCCGTGAAGGTTTCGTTCGGGGTCACGAACCCGAGCTGCGGGGACTTCCCGTTGGCCACGGTCCCGCCGCACACCGCCAGCGTCTTCGTGTCGGAGAGGAAGAAGCGGGTGCAGCTCCCGTCGGGAGCCAGCGCCTCACCCTTCCCGATCTGACCCGGGACGATGAAGGTGTAGGTGGTCGTCGCGGCCGGCTGCGCCAGCACGACTGCGCTGGTCAGGCCGATCAGGGCCGCCAGCATGAGGATGCGCGTTTTCATCGGACTGGTCTCAGCCTTGGCTCCCACTGAAGGAAGCTGAACCACTTGCTACTCCGGTAAATTGGAGCGCTTCAGTGATCGGGGGTCGGCAAACGCCCCTTGTAGTCGTCCGTCTCGCACTATCTAGAACACCCTCCTGAATCCCCCTGGTAGTCGAACTCTTGGGTTACGGGGGTAGGGTGGCTAGATCCAAAAAAGAAAAATACACGACAGTGGAACCAATGAAACGGTATTGCACGTTTCCTTCCACTGACTTCACCAACTGCTAACAACGCTGCAGAATCAAGTCTATAAGAGGTTTGAGGATCCCGTGAAGAATCAGCAAACATTACAGACAGCAAACAGGTTTAATTATAGCATTCTGAAGATGGGGATATGTTAAGGAATTGTTAAAAATGGTGTTTTTACACCCTCAAGGGGCAGTACAGGCCAGTATGCCTCATTAATCTATTGATTTATATAGATATAACAACGCTTGCGACGTGAATTATTACAAAAGTGTTAAACATTTGTATTTAACGGCATTTTTACAGGTATTCGCCTACCGTCATGCTATAATTAGAGTGTATTTTCGTGCGTGAAAAACTGGAAGCAACATCGCCCCAGCAGAATAAGCGCTATGTTCCCCGTACTCACTACTCGGAGGATCGACAGTGTTCAACAAGAAGGCAAACAGTCGAGCTGGTCTCTCGCTGATCGAGGTGCTTGTCGTCATCGCCATCATCGGTGTCCTGATCGCTCTTCTCCTGCCCGCCGTGCAAAAGGCGAGGGAGGCGATGATCAGGATCAAGGGCGTGAACAACTTCAAGCAACTCGGCATCGCCCAGCAGACGCACCACGACACGTTCGGCTGGTTCCCGCCCAACTCGACGACGGCGAAGGATCCGGCGACGGGTCTGCAGTACAACCTCACATGGCACCAGGCCATCCTGCCGTACATCGAGCAGGGCAATCTGGCGGAGAAGCGCAAGCTCTACAGTCAGTGGTACGCACCGGCAAACGCAGACGTGACGAGCAACTGCCCGGCGACGTTCGTGATCGAGTACATGCCCGGCGGTAGTAACGTCAAGGGACAACACGACGTGACGATGTCGGCAGGTGGCAGCACCAAGCCCGTGAAGTTCTCGCCCAAGGACTACGACGTGGACGAGAACTCGCAGTGGAGCAACTGGGTCCGTTCGAGCGGAGGGATACTGGACGCAACGGGTGTGGGCAGGAATGCTCGCACAACGGCGGCACAGTTGGCCCCCGACGGCGGCAAGTGCAACATCGCGAGCTGCACGGACGGCACGAGCAACACGTTACTACACGTGATCAACAGTGGATCGACGGACTCCAACCTGGCGTATAATGCCCGGGTCTGGACAAACCCGGGACACGGATTGTCAAGCGGGTGGTTAGTGGTGGAGCGGAAACTACAGCCGATGGCAGTGGACGACGAGAACGCGAGTTACGTCGGCATGCGGCCGGATGGTATGACGATTGTCGGCTTCGTGGACGGGAGCGCACGTGCGGTGAAGATCACTGATCCCACCGTGCTACGTCTCTACTCACAGGTCGGCAGCGGCAAAGTCAAAACCGGTCTCGACTAACCCAAACGAAAGTGAAGGTGAATTGGTTTCTTGTTGGAGCGACGAAAAGTCGCAAACGCTGTGCTAGTAATTTGAGCCGTTTCCTACATTCCTTCGGGAGTGTGGGGACGGCTCTTTTTTTGTCTTCGATTAGCCCTACGGCAACAAATATGTTTCTTTCGCACTTCAAAATGCCCGTTTTCTGCCTGCCAGCCTGGGGACTTTTAGATTATCTCATTGATTTTTTGCTGAAATTCTGTAAATTACGTCCGCTTCGGCGGTGGTAATGCCTCGAGGCTATATATAATGTAGCGGTTATGCGGCATGGGCTTCTTACATTTCACATACGATATCATCATCACGTTGATCGTGATCTATACCGTGCGACATTATGTCTTCACGCTGAACCGGCTGTTCGGTAAACAGCGCCATCCCTATATCGATATCGATACCGCCAAGTGGCCTACGGTCACGGTGCTCGTCGCAGCACATAACGAAGAAGTCGTCATACGTAACTCACTCGAAGCACTCGTGCAGGTGAATTACCCAGATGACCGCATCGAAGTCGTAGTGGTCAACGACCGTTCGAAAGATAAAACCGGTGAGATCGTCGAAGAATTCGTCAAGCACTACCCGCAGCGGGTGAAACACTTCGATCGTAAAGAGGGTAAGCCTGGTAAAGCCCCCGCACTCAAGGATGCCTGCCAGAATGTGAAAAGCGATATCATCATCGTATTCGACGCGGATTACATCCCAGGTAAAGGCTTGGTCAAGCAACTGGCGTCTCCGTTCTTCGATCCGGAAGTAGGGTTGGTCATGGGTCGCGTCGTTCCGATCAATACCGGACGCAACCTGCTCACACGCCTCCTCGATATGGAACGTGCAGCAGGCTATCAGGTCGATCAGCAGGCGCGTATGAATATGGGTCTGCTCCCACAGTATGGAGGGACCGTCGGCGGTATCCGTCGGGAGATGCTCGACGATGTCGGTGGCTGGCTCGATAACACCCTGGCGGAGGATACCGATATCACCTACCGCGCATTGTTGCGCGGATGGAAGACCATCTATCAGAATCGTTCTGAATGTTATGAGGAAGTGCCGGAGACATGGCCGGTGCGTATCAAACAGATCATGCGCTGGGCGAAAGGCCATAACCAATCGCTCTGGCGTTATTCGGGTGATGTCATCAACAATAAGAATCTTGAATTCGCAGAACGTCTGGATGCGATGTTGCTGCTCGGCATTTATATGATGCCGCTTGCTATTCTGCTCGGCTGGTTGATCGGCCTTATCCTTTTCTATTCCGGTGATATGCGCGTATATGGTGGCTATTTGCCGATGCTTGCGATCGTCTCTTATTCCGTAGTCGGGAACACCGCGGCCTTCTTCCAGATCAGTGCGGCGGTCTATCTCGATGGCGGCAAGAACCGCATGCGGCTCCTGCCATTCAACTTCTTCAATTTTACGATCAGCGCGATGACGGTTTCCTATAGTGTATTCTCTTATGTTTTCCAGAGTAAGGCGAAAAGGGGTAAGTGGGATAAAACCGAACGCTTCCGTAAGGCGGTATAGATGATCTGGTCGCTTTACCTCATCGTTATCACGATTGCGCTCATGATGCTTCCGCTCGTGCCGGGTTTGATGGAGCTCTTTCGTCCCACGGATCTTGAGCCACTCCGCGTACCGCAAGGCTACGATAGTAATCCGATGCACTTCGCCGATGGCTTCCGTGGCTTCATCGCTAAACATGATTTTGGTGACAAGTCGAGCAAGATCAACCGCGATGGCATTATTAAAGAAGTGGGTAAATACCAGGTTGTAGGCGTAAAAGGCATTCCCACGCTTAGCAATAATCCGACGGTCGATCGTCTTCTGCTTTCTACTTACGACCTCATGCTTCCCGCCGATAAATTATTTGAAAAAGAAGTCTATACGACAGCTAATATTACGACGAGCAACAACGGTTATTTCCGCACACTACTCGCAGGTAAGGACATGCAGATCGGCAATGGTTGCATGGTGATCCGTTGGGCACATGCCGAAGGCAACATGACCGTGGGGCGTAAGACCACGCTTCTTGGTCGCATCACTTCGCGTAGCCAGATAACACTCGGCGAAGGCTGCTCCTTTGAACGTCTGTATGCGCCGAAAATCGTTTTCGTGGAAGAGGAAGAGCCACCGGTTGTCGCACACTCTACTGAACGTAAGGTGTTAAAAGAACTCGACGACGTACGCCTTAAATCCGCGCGCCGCAATCTGCTGCGCGGGAGGTTGGTAATTCCTGAAAGGCATGTATTCGATGGCGACGTAGTCACTTTCGGTAAGGCCGACATCGAGGATTATGGCTACCTGAAAGGCAGCATTAAATGTAACGCACACCAGGATATCGGGCGTTACGTGCAGGAGTCAGCGAGTATTGAAGATAGCATCAAAGGTACTACGCGCTTTAAGATCGGTAACCATGTGCGTATCGATGGCTCCATTTTCTGTACTCACGACATCTTCATCGGCGAGAACTGCCTGATCGCAGGTCCGGTGATTGCGGAGAATAGGTTGGTGATCGGCTCCGGTACAGTGATCGGCACGCCGGATGCACCTTGCAGCATCATCGCGAATGAGGTGATCGTGGAACGTGGCGTCGTGATCTATGGCACGATCTGGGCAACCAAAGTAGGTAAGGTCACCCTTCCAGCACAGCAGGAGCGGCAAGTGAGGATGAGTGCATGAAAATGCTCCATATCCTTACACTTCTTCTGCCTGTACTGGCGGCAGGCGAGGTACAGGGTGCGGCATTCACGCTCGATAAGGGTTATTTGCGGCAGGACGGTGCAATTGTCACACTTCATAACGCAAATGACATCATAGACCCTTATTTCCCCACGAAGGCTTTGCTCCTCGCGCATGACCATGGCATGGATATTCAAGAGCTGGGTTTAAGGTGGGTTAATTGGATGCTGGTGCACCAACAGAACAACGGTTTATTCGCACGCTACTGTATCGACGAACAGCAGATGGTATACCATGCCTGCAAAGTGTCTGATGCCGATGACTCCATGCTTTCGATGTGGATGGAACTTCTCTACCGTTTGGCACCTGATGCCGGCCTTTCCGAGCCATGGGCTGTGAGCTTCCATAAAGCCGAAGCGCAACTCGATCTGCTGTATGATTCCAAGAAGAATATTTATGTGATCTCGCAAGCACTGCCTGTGGGCCTGCTGATGGATAATGTGGAGATATACGCCGCTTTTAAACGTATCGAAGCGGATGCCCGCCGCATGAACGACCGCCAAACGGCAGAATATTTCGAACGCAAGGCCGCGAAGCTTCGTATCGGTATCATCAAGACGTTCTGGCGCCAGAGCACCAAACGTTTTGTTGCCTCTACCCAGGCCCGTACGGAATATGCATTCTATCCGGACAAAGTGGCACAGCTGATTCCTGCAGCCTATCACCTCCATATGGGCTTTGTCCGCGGAAGCCAGAAGCAATACAAACTCTGGATGCGCAGCAACCAGGCGGAATGGTTCGGTCAGATCGGTAAAGAATACCCTTGGGGTCTCCTTGCTGTCCTCGCGGCAAACAAGAATGACATAAAAACGTCATATTGTTGGTATATGAAGGCTATGCCAGAACGGCATGGACCGTACTGGAGTGTGATGGATGAAGCTGCGTTTCAGGTTGTCGAACGCAGCATCAATGATAATCGCGCCAATAAACCGATGACTTGTGAAGGCCCACGCGTATGAATAAGAAGGCTGCACCACGCATATTGCTCTCGATGGGCACCCGTCCGGAAATCATCAAGATGGCACCGGTCTACCTAGAACTGAAACGCCGCGGCGTGAAACCGCTTTTAGTGCATACCGGACAGCACGGCGATATGGCAGAAGCGCTTTATGATCTTTTTGGTATGAAGCCGGATGTACGCATCGACCTTAAGCGCGAGAAGAAATCAATTAAGAAGAGGGACAGCATCGCGAAGGCTTGTGACCTCTCTGAACTCGGCAGTGCGCTTCTCACCGAATGCTCGAAGGTGCTTTCGAAACTGCAGCCGACGGCCGTGCTGGTGCATGGCGACACCTCCAGTGCACTCATGATGGCACTTGCCTCTTATTATTTTCAATTAAAGATCGGGCATGTGGAAGCGGGTCTGCGTTCGTTTGATGAATACCATCCATTCCCAGAAGAAAAGAACCGGATGCTGATCGGGCAGCTGGCGCATTGGCATTTCGCCCCGACCAAACGAGCCGTTACGAATCTGCAAAGGGAAGGTGTCCACAAGAGATCCATCCATCTGGTGGGGAACACCATCGTACAGGCGGCGCATATCGGCTATGAGCGTTTTAAAAGTTCTTCTAAATCGGAGCCGCTCGTCGAGAAGCTCAAGAAAATGAAGGGTAAGCGTATCGTGCTTTTGACCGCACATCGCCGCGAGAACCATAAAAACGGCATACACAACATCGCTAAAGCGGTGCGTGGTTCCTTGCAGAAACACAAAGACCTCGTAGTGGTATGGCCGGTGCATCCGAACCCTAAGGTACAAGAGGCAGTGAAGGCCGAACTCGGTAAGGCAAGCGGGGAGTGGGCATCACGTCTTTATCTTACAGAGCCGCAAAATTATCCGGTACTCCTATGGATACTGAAACATGCATGGCTGGTGATGACCGATTCCGGCGGTATCCAGGAAGAGGCGGTGGCGATGGGCGCACCGGTACTCGTGCTGCGTGAAACCACCGAGCGCATGGAACTGATCGATGTGGGGGCAGGGAAGCTCGTGGGCTCCCAGACGGAAAGGCTATTATCTGTGGTCGAAGAATTGTATACTGATGCGTCGATGTACAAGCAGATGAAGAATAAGCCGAATCCATTCGGCGATTTGAAGGTCGCAGAAAAAATATGCGATATATTATTAGGTAGTTTACATGCGTAATGTGTTGAACGAGATAAAAATGATGAAGCAAGCATTGAAGGATGCTTCAATCGCTTTTGCAAAAGCTGATAAATCCCGCTACATCAAAGAAGGTATGCTCGCAGCTACCGTAGTGTTCGTCGCAGGTCTCTATCTTGTTTCGGATGGCGGCGCTGCAGAAGCAAAACAGAAATCCAAGCCGCCGTCGCGTGACCCGCTGCTTACACTGCGTAATCAAAGTCAGGCAACCATGCCTAGCCGTCCGGTTGCACCGACACCTATCGTAACTTCTTCACCCGGAGTGGTGAGCCCGGCACCTGCGAGGCAACAACTTGCCTATAATCAATCGTCCTCATCCGTGAACCAGCCTTATGCAGGCTCCACTGCAACCAGTATCGTGCCGGATGCGATCGCCAATGCACCGACGCCAAGCATACCAAGCGCGAATACGCGCGTGATCTCTACGGAACCTTATGTGCCGCCGACTTCCCAGAACCTGATCGAAGCGGGTATCAACTATCACCATGTCACCAATGACCTTGGCAATTGGTTCGGTCAGTTCCTGAACGTACAATACCAAACCGATGCATGGAACCGCTGGTCGTTATCCCTCTTGAACCAACAAGCGTTCACGGACGAGGGACAGAGTATCGCGATCGGCAATACGCATATCATCAACGAGGATTGGTACACCACCGCAGGTATTGCGTTTGGCACCGATGCCTCGTTCCTGACGAAATACCGTGTCGATGTGGCGCTTAACAAAAAATGGCTCGAGGGTAAGAATCTGATCACGACCGCTGGGCTGACATATAGCAAAGCACAAGAGACCTATGACGATAAAGGCCTGCTCTTAAGCGCGGTATATTACACGCCATCGCCATGGATCATCCAGGGTGGTGTACGCTTCAATATCAGCGATCCGGGCTCAGTGTTCTCGCCGTCTGTGTTCAGCGCACTCACTTATGGTTATAACAAACGTTACTTCGTGACCGGCAAATTGGGTATGGCACGTGAGGCATATCAATTGATCGGGCCGGGTGCCATCGTCAATTCCTTCAACAGTTACAACGGCGGTCTGGATTACCGCCAATGGCTCGGCAAGGATTGGGGCTTCAATGTTGGTACAGAATACTATACAAACCCCGCCTACGACCGCTTAGGTGGAACACTCAGTGTGTTCATGGAGTTCTAGGAAATGTCATCGGATAATCTGATCGAGCGCTTATCACGCTTGCGCTATAATAATGCGGACGGCAAGGTGATACCGCTTCACCATGCATTCCGCACGGTATACACCGATAGCGGCTCGATTATGGCTACGGTAGCACTCGCCATATTTTTCCTGCTGCTCATCTGGTTTTTCTTGCCGGCCATCGTGGGTCACTGGGCAAACGTCATGGGATTTTGGGCGGAGAATATCTTTAATGCCGATATATTATATGAGAAAAAGCAGATCGTAGGGCAGGAGATCAAGATTCCTTACCCGGATGTAAAAGTATATCTCCCGAGCGAAACGACGGTATGGGTCAATCTCGTGGTATGCGTGGTGTTATTGCTCGCGAGTTTCTTCCTGCCGCGTAAGATGGCACCGGTGGTGTACTTCGTTCGTGCGATGCTGGTGATCCAGACTTCTGCATCGATCGACAGGCTGATCGAGCCGGAATATTTCCCTTATACGCTTCGGGAGTATATGGTCGATTCGATCTCGCTTTGTGGTTATCTCATATTGACGGTGCCGTTAGTGCTAGGGCTGATTTACTATATTTTTGATTTCGGTTTATGGCGCAAGATGATGCTTACGATGCTGATCGTCTTCCTTGGCACCAACCTTGCTCTGGCCCATTGAAATAAGGCCAAGTTCTTATTTGGCAGATGCTCTGGTACGGCAACCGGCGTATTCTGGCAGTCGATCAAGTGCAGCCATAACTACTTCAGTAGCATCACGGAAATGACCGGATTCAATCTTTTGCTGAACGTATTCATGTAGTATATCTGGCAGAAGAGTATTGCCTATTTTTTGGGTCTTTAGCCATGCCGTATGCTCCTCACACTTTTGCGCAAGCGCTTCCCAAAATTCATCTGTGTCCTCATGTTCCGGCTCCGTGTTGTCCTCCCATTTCTGCGAAAGTTCAGCACTTTCAGCCGCAAGTTCGTCATCTGTCATTTCGCTGCGCCTCATCTTGTAGAGAGCCGCATGGATTAGTGTCAGAGCGCATACATCGTAACCGATATACTCTTCTCTTTTTAGTCTGCCGAGATAACTCAGTGGCAAAAATACATCGACAGAGGCCGGCAGAGCATACGGGCGAGGCGCCAGTGTAATCGTGTTCTTTGGAATTTTAATCATAACATTGCCTATGTTTTGGCCAGTATTTGTTGTCGCAGGTTCTCGGGCAACGTTGATAGCGTGCGAATCCAAGCAAGCTGCCCTTCAGTAAAGCGCGCCACGTATTTAGTCAGTTCTCCATCACTTGTGACCCGACCGTAAAACACGAGATCGCCATGAAATTCGGTATCATGCAAATCTCGGAATTGCTGCTTCGGGAACACGCCATCTGTTGAGGTGAGCACATCAAATAGTTTCTCTAAAAGTCGCCCATCTTTGCTAATAATAAATTCTCCCATGTTGCTGCCTAAGCTTTTGGTCTGGAAATCAACATTAGCACACACGCCCACTTCTGGCAGCTCTGCTTCGCAATAAAGAGTATCAAAAAGTCCCATAACATCTCCGATCAAAAAATAATATAGCCTATTTGCAAGAACAGTCCAATCAGCAGATAGAAAGCCCAGGTAGAAGCATGCTGAAAGAGCCGATAAAGCAAGTGATTTGCGAGTTGACCCCAGGGTCGGCAATTGTGTCACCACTGCCGACACAATTGAAGGTGAGCATTCTTGAGACACTGTTGGGATAATGTGGGCTATGGTACTGATCTATAGTTCTGGTCATATTTTTGTCAGATTACCCTGTTAAGGCGAGATGTCGTCGTACTGAAGTCCTACTGATATTCAATTCCTTGGCAATTTTTCTCTTGCTCCATCCCTGCTTGGCGAGTGCATCGATTTCCGGTTTGCGCGGGGCGACTGTTGCTGGCCGTCCATGCGGCTTGCCGCATTTCCGGGCATAAGCGATTCCCGCTTTGACGCGATCCCGAAGAAGATCGCGCTCAAATTCAGCGAATACTCCAAGCATACCCGCTAGGGCACGGCCTGCGGGAGTTGTAAGATCTAAAGCATCACGCATCGAGGCAAAGTCTACTCCGAGTGCGGTCAGTTCCTGAAGGGATACGACAAGATCAGCGAGAGATCGACCCCACCGGTCCAGTCGCCAGACAAGCACCACGTCGATTTCACGACGGCGAGCAGCAAGCATGAGCTCTTCACGCCTAGGTCGAACCGAGGCTCCAGAGCCAACGTCCTGGATTTCCATGGCGATCTTCCAGCTACGCCGAGCGGCGTACTCTCGCATGTCGGCAATCTGGGCGGGCAGCGTCTGCTGGTCATGGGTTGAGACGCGAGCGTACAGTCCGACCCTGAGCCCCCCCTGGCCAAAAACCCCTCTTGAACTCACCTTCGCTGTCACGCAGTTTTCCTTGCCTTGAACATTCTTGAACCGCTATGGCCACAAACTACTCTTTTTGTCCAGGTAGGTCAATCCACCCCGATCACCAGACCGTCCCGTGCGATCTCGATCAACTCCGTTGTAACTCGACGAAGGTGGTTCAGATCGACCAATCGCGCGATCTCAGCCACCAACCGGTGTAGTGTCCGGAAGTTGCCATCGGTAATGCGATAGATTTCGGCGAGGATAGCTGGGTCGCTCAATCCCCTATTTCGCAAGTCGATACCTCCGGGTTGCCAGGTGTCGGCAAGAACGAGACGCATCTCCTCGTCCGAGATCTTTCTGAAGCGGTGAACCAGTCCAACTCGGGAATACAGTTGCGGGTAGCGCGCAAGCCGTTTTTCGATGCCTGGCATCCCGATCAATACAAGACCAATGTCGCCGCGATCGTAGATGTCTCGAACCTGTTCTAGAGATGTATCTTTTAGCCTGTCAGCCTCATCGACGATGATAAGCGATGTTGGGTCCACGATTTTGACTCGCTGGGCTTCCAATCGCCGACGCAAGCTGTACGCACTCTGTGTCAATGCTTGCAATTCCTTGAATGCACGCGTTGACAGGCCGCGACGCGCCTGCATTGCTCGGATGGCTGCCATCTTTGATTCGATTTCATCCAACTCGGGTCGGGCAGTCATGTCAAAATCGTCTATGTGAATGGAGCGGACGCGATCCCGCAATTTGTCAATTGACTGCTTAACTTGAGCAGGAGAATTTGCAACTTGCGCCGTGTACAACAAAATGCTCGTTAGCGTTGAAACCTTGGTCTTTGTTGGATACCGATTTACGTAGTAGGTCGTATCCCTCGCACTGTCCCAACCGGCGAGTTTCTTTGCCGAAAGCGTCTTGCCAACGCCTGGAGGTCCGTAGCAGATTCCGATTCGTTTTTCCGAATCGCATATCGCGCAGAATTCTGCAAACTGGCGGTACTCTTTGGTTTCTATGAAGGGGGTTTCCTGAGCGCTATTCATTCCGATACCGTTTGATTTTCCGTTTAGGTTTTACTTTGCTTGGCTTACTCAGCTCCGCCGAAGTCTCTGATGTTGACCAGCGTCGGGAAGCAAGCAGTGACTCAACAACTTCCTGCCTCTCTGCGAGTTGCTTTCGGAGTTCCCGGCGTCGGCGGTTTCGTGCATTTGCGATCTCCCGGTACGGAACGACTTGACCTGCGAGTTCTGGAGAGACAGCCTTACAGATAAACTGCTCCTGGTGATAGACACGTACTTCCGCCATGTCTCGGGGGTCGTAACGAAGAATAACTTGCTCGCCGACAAAGCCAGCAAGCGTCGGACTAATGTAGCGGTAGCCCATGAACTGAATACCGTCCTGCTGCACGCGGCGCATCTTGGGAACTGTTAGCAGGAGAAGATCCAGTTGTTCCAAGGAATCCGGCATCCGCGGAAGAAAACTTCCCGACTGCCATCGGGCCTGTGGCGTCTCTCCTGTGGTGCTGTGTTCCGTGACAAGGTATTCTGTCAGCAAGTAAGATTCAAATTCACGGGTAAGATCACTCAGCGTGAGTTTCGCTGCCCTTTGCGTGCCGGAAGGTGAATAGCCTGGAAAGCGAGAGAGAAATACCTGGTTGATCGTGCCGAAGAACCGCTCGATCTTGCCGCGGCCTCGCGGCCGACCGACGCCAGAAAAGACGAGTTGGACTTTCAGATCGGCCAAGACCTGCTCCAGATGCCTTGAAGTGAAATCGCTTCCGTGATCAGTGTAGAGCACCTGTGGAATGCCGCAGATGCGCCATCCTGGCTGCGGCTTTCGCCAGATCGCCTGCCGGAGAGCAAGCGAGGTTTGGAGCGCCGAAGGCGCAGAAAAGCTGAGCAAGTACCCTGCGACTGCCCGGCTATAGTCATCGAGTACGATCGTAAGCCAGGGTTTCCTTGCCGTCTTGTCTTTGTCTAGCACCCAGATGTCGAGGAGAGTGTGATCTGCTTGCCATATCTCATTCGGTGCGTTCGCTTCTCTGCGGTGAATCAGATCGTATGTCTCGCTGTAGACCTTCGCACCGTCCTGGGCCATTGTCATCAGAGCAGGATCAATCGAATTTACAATTCTGTAGACCGCGTGGTAACTCGGCGCTCGAAGTCCTTGCTGCCGCGCAACCGCGCAAGCTTTGCGGTGGATAGAAGTAATAGCCATGCGCGGGCGTTGCAAGGCGAGTCCCTCGATGCACTGAATCAAGGTGCTTTTCTCCGACGATGCAGTCTCATTTGTTTCCTGATTAACAAGACCCACAAGACCGTGCTTGCGGTAACTATTAACCCATCGTCGTAGCGTTCGAAGCGTAACGGTGCAATCCTTAGCCACTCTTGATAACGGGACACCATCTTCGAGGTAAGGGCGGATCTGTGAGAACCGCGACATTGCCAATGCGCGACTTGATTCGCCGAGTTCTGTTAACTGTAGTATCATTCGAATGACACCTTAGATCATAATCTGCCTGAAGGTCAATCCGCTGAGTGACATTCGTTTGCAAAAAAAGGTGACATTTGGTATGCAAATTTACAACCTTAAAGTGTTACTTTAATTTCCGTATACTATTGTTCTATAATGTATATTATGGAAAATACTATAGAGATAGGTAATACCTTGATTATGCTTATGAATATCGTACTATCCCCATATTAACCTAAGATATAGTTGATGATTGCTGACAGTCTTTAAGAAAATCCTTCCGCCAGAAGCTTTAAGCATCCTCAATAATGCGAGGAACTCAGCGCTTACGTTCTTTATATCCGCCTCCCTCTCCTTTGTTGCTTCCGTCATGGTCTCCAATGCGATTGGCCCTGAAGGCCGCGGTGTGCTTACCTGGCTGACCTCATTGTACATGACTTCATTGCATATATCGCTCTTTGGCCTGAATAACGTTAATTCCCAACTTGCAGCCGAAAGCCAGAAGAACGTCAGCAGCCTGATCATCATCTCACTCGTTTCCACAATCGTCGCTTATGTTTTGGTCAGTCCTGCCGTGTATTGGTTCTGGCACAGAAACCATATTGCACTCGCTCATCCGGGTATCTTTATATTAATGGTGTTTATGATACCGATCGGCTCTCTGTGCTTTAAAGTGCAGGCAATGATCCTTGGTCTGCGATTTAATCGTGCGCATAACTACATTATCTTTACCGAGAAGGCGCTTTATGGTGCTGTTTCGCTTATGTTTGTTTATGTGGGATTGGCAAGGCCGGAGACCATTTGGTATACATTTGCCACGACATCTATCATTGGTCTGATGATTGGATTTATTTCGCTTAGGAAATATTACACTATCAATGCCAGAACTTACCGCTCTTTAAGAGTGGTGTTCCGAAAGGTGGAAGGTATCGAGAAATTTGCGGCTTATAGCTATGTTTCCAGTATCTTTGTTTTTTCCATCGAACTGATCATCAGCACCATGTGTGCTAAATACGGCGGCATCCAGGGATTAGGCGTCTATGGCGTGGCACGTATCATCGTAGATTGCTTGTCCGTAGTGTTTGAGTATTTCAACGGCTATACCCGTACGCAACTTTCTGCGGAAGCCAATGTAGGCCGTCGTCTAAAGATCCACGCAATCATGGTCGGTATTATCAGCTCTGCAGCGATTGCTGTGGGTGTAATGCTCTATGTATTATCACCATTCATTATGAATCTGCTCTTTAAAGAGCGGTTCGCGGGCTCAGAGGATATATTGCGTTTGTTGGCGATCTCATTAACGTTTGGAACGATATCCGCAATCATTGGTGTACTTCTGCGCACCCTTTACAAAAATTTTATAATCGTCATTCTGCCGGCGTTTTATTTTATTAATGGTCTTATAAGCGCTCTCTATTTAATTCCACTGTATGGTGCCAAAGGTGCTGCACTGAGTACTATCGTCATGTCATTTACGGCCTTCGTCTGCGCAGTGGTCAGTTATCTCGTTATCCTTCGCCAGTACAAGCTTGGGAAACTGAATACGACGCGTATAGAATTTATTCGGTCAGAATAAAAACAGATTGCCTCTGCGCGTACACTCTATATTCTAGAAGTCGTATGCCACGGAAAACGCAAAATATTCTGGTTCTTGGCGGTGCGGGTTATATCGGCTCCCACACGTGCAAGGCATTGTCTCAGCAAGGCTACACCCCGGTTGTCTATGATAACTTCTCGAGCGGTAATAAATCATTGGTAAAATGGGGTCCTTGCGTCGAAGCGGATATCCACGATACGGATAAATTAAAGCAGACACTAACAAAATATGCACCTCTCGCAGTAATGCATTTTGCAGCCTCTATTGCTGCGGGCGAGTCTGTTTATTATCCAGAGAAATATTATGCAAATAATGTAGCAGGCAGCAATTCAGTGCTTACCGCCATAAAAGAAAGTAATGTTCGACACTTTATCTTTTCCAGTTCAGCAGCGGTTTACGGGGCACTCAAACAGCAACCAATAAAGGAATCCGCAGAAAAGAATCCTATCAATCCCTATGGCCGGTCCAAGCTGATCGTAGAACAGATGCTCGGTGATTTCGAGACCGCATGCGGCCTCAAACATGTCTCGCTTCGCTACTTCAATGCAGCGGGTGCCGATCCTGCAGGTGAGATTGGCAACGTGCAGAAAAACCCAACTAACCTTGTGCCTGTTTTGGTTCATGTGCAGGCAGGCATCTTAAAGAAACTCGAGGTTTTCGGTACGAACTACAATACGCCCGATGGAACCGCGATACGTGACTATATCCATGTAAGTGATCTTGCAGATGGTCATATTGCCGCGCTTAAATATCTGCTCGCAGGTGGCAACAGTGATGCGATCAATTTAGGTACCGGCCGTGGTGCATCGGTCCGTGAGGTCATTCGGTCGATGGAACATGCAAGCGGGAAGAAGGTGCGCTTCAAAGATGTGGCGCGCCGCGCAGGCGACCCACCTAAACTGGTAGCAGACGTTAAAAAGGCCAGACGTGTTCTTGGCTGGACGGCAAAGCGCGTCGATATCGATACGATTACGCGTACGGCCTGGAATTGGCATCTAGAATACGGCAAGAATTATTGATTTATGACATTCATCGACCGTTTGATATTTATCATTTTGTGGCTGCTGGTCGTGATATGCCCCCTCCCTTTCGGAAGTAATAAGCCCCTCTTCTGGTCGTTTGAAGCGCTCATCATGGCAGCGCTGCTGACCGTGTGGGGACTACAGGCCCTGCTCAAACCGGCTACCGTGAACGTCTCTTTTAAGCGAACCGCTCTTATCGTCCTGCCATTTATCCTATGCATCGGCTGGGCATTGGCACAGGCATTGGTACCTGCAGCACTTCTTGGCCTCCCTGCGAACCCTTTATGGGCGACCGCTGCCGAACTTACAGGCCGTCCAACACCCCTTATCATCAGCATTCATCGCATGCATTCCCTGGAAGGCATCATGCGCCTTATTACCTACGCCGCCGTATTCTGGCTTTCCATGCAATATACGCGTTATAATAAAAATGGGCGTTATTTACTGCTAGGCATCCTGTTCGCGGCCATGCTGTATACGCTCTATGGATTGCTTATGCATTTCTCGCACACCGAGAAAGTGTTGCTGATGGATAAGACGTATGCCATCGGCTCCGTCACTGCGACCTTCATCAATCGTAATTCCTATGCAACCTATGTCGGTATCTGCCTGATTGCTGCCTTTGCATTAATGACGCGCGGCTTTTTTAGACAATCCTCTAGCAGAAGAGGTTTCTTACTGAAGCTTCTACAATTTATAAGTACCAAGGGATTGGTCTATCTGCAATGTATTGCAGTGCTCTGCCTCGCACTGATCCTGTCGAATTCCCGTGCCGGTATCGTTAGCACGTTGCTTGGCATAACGGTATTCTTCACCATCCTTCCGTTCTCGCCATCGATGAAGAAATTTCGTAAATTCTCACTCATACTCATCCTATTGGTGGTAGGCGCTATGTCCTACGCACTCAATCATTTCATGAGCGATGAAACTGTCTATCGCTTCTCTCGTAGCGATACCGACCTTGCCTTCCGCATGCAAATCTACAAAGAGACCTTGAGCCTGATCAAAGAGCATCCGATCACGGGCGTTGGGCTTGGTAATTACGAGGCAGCATTCGCTAAATACCAGAACAGCCAAATGCACGACAAGGTCAACCTGCCTTCGCGCGTAGCGAAAGCACATAACACCTATCTTGAAAATGCAGCCGAACTTGGCATACCCGGATGTACGCTACTGTTACTTTCTTTTGTATCGATGGTAGGTCTCTGTCTCAAAGGATTGATCGTGCGTAGGCAGAATTTTGTATTCCCTGCAGCGGGTATTGCGGTCACCGCGCTGATTGCGATACACTCCCTCTTCGATTTCAGTATGCAGATTCCTGCCGTCGCCATAACCTATTTCGCGTTTATGGGGGTTTGCGTGGGTGAATCATGGTCATCACAGGAGGACTCCGCCTATGCGCCGGTTTAGTCTCTCTTCATTGATTGCGTTGTTACTCGGCGGATTATCCCTGGCCATTGCCGTCTTTTTCACTGCGAATTACGCTATCACGGATAATGTCACCAGCAATAACCTTACCTATGATGATGGGCTTGTATCGAATGAAGACATCGCGGAGGTTTTGAATACTTACCCCAATATGCCTACAGGTATATTCACGCCGGAAACCACCTATATCCTTGCGATGGCACACCTGCACCTTGCATTCGAGAAGGGAATCTTCTCGAATGATGCGCGTCCGGATGCAAAGGCCGCCGAACAATATTTACTGAGCGTTGTATCCACTGCACCAGCCAATGCCAGCGCCTGGTATTACCTCTCACTCCTGCAATTCGTGCAAGCGAAGGATCCGCAAAGGATGGCGGATTACTACATGATGTCCGTGAACAACGCGCCAAGGCTGCCATTTGCTGTATACCAACGCCTTTTCTTCTCCGGCATTATCCTGTCCTTCGTCGATATGGATGACCGCAAGAAGCTCATCGATCAGATCCATACGGCATGGATCTTCGGCCCTGAAGCAACGATACACCGGCTGCCACCCAAATTAGCACCGGAGCTTCTGGAGGAAGCCCTTATCCAGGATAAGAATGCATTGATGGAGCTAAAGGAAAAACTTAGGCCGTAATTACGTTTTGATGAAGTCCAGTGAATGGGAGGTTATCACTGCGCACGTCAGGACATCGCTATAGTAAGCACCGGTATCCACACCGATACGCATCGGCCCCAGGAACGGTTTATCGAATATGGTGTGACCGAATACGACGATCTGGTTAGGCATCTTCTTGGAGAAGATAAATTCATCCCGGATCATGAGCATATCGTTCGGCGCCTGCGCCGTGAGTGGCAGGCCTGGGCGCACGCCGGCGTGCACAAAAAGGAAGTTCCCTTCCTGATGATAGAGTTTCAGATGATGTAGGAAATCCAAATGTTCGTCCGGGATATTATTAGAAAGGTCATGCGCCAAATCTTTAGACGGGCGGCGTTCACCCTTCTCATCCGTCAACTCCACGTCATAACTCTGTAGCGTCGCATCCCCTCCCCACGCTAGCCATGCATCCGAAAGATCGGGCGCTGAGAGGAAGTTTAGCATTGCGAATTCATGGTTGCCCATCAGATAGACATGCTCGGCCCCCTCGAAAGAATGAGTGAGAAGACGCTCGATCACATCTTTGGACTGCGCGGCCCTGTCTACGAAATCCCCAAGATAGACCACCACACGCCGCGCACACTTGCGCTCATGCATATCTTCCTCGATCAGCGCTTGAAGCTTAATGAGCAGATCGAAACGACCATGAATATCACCGATGGCGTAGATACAGGTATCTTCGGGCAGATTCCCGCTGTACGTATCAATTGGGGTATCAACGATTTTTTTTCTGCCTAGCATGGCAAGACGTCAGACCTTCTGCGCTTTTTTATCATACGCATCATAGACACCGTAATAATGCGCGGTATCGCCATGATCATAGTGCTTCTGCTTATCCAGGTTTACCTGCGTCAGGATACAGCCATTGAACGGGATATCCGCATAACGGATAAGTCGTATGGCATTCTTCACCATTTTCTTCGGCGTGACACCCCAGCGAACGATAAAGAGCGAAGCATCGCACACCTTACCGGTGATCAGTGCATCCGATACCGCAAGCACCGGCGGACTATCAAAAATGATGTAGTCGAACTGTTTGCGTAATTTCTCGATCATCTCATGCATACGATCGGAGTTGAGATATTCTTGCGAATAGGCCGTATTCATGGAAGACGGGATAATCATGAGCGTCGGGATATGCAGCGGCATGATGATTTGTTCCAGCGTTTTATTCCCTTGGATATAATCCATCAATGTCGCTTGCGGATGGCTGTTACCCAGCATGAACTCCGTCAGGCTATTACGCTTCATATCGCCATCGATCAATAACACCTTCGAGCCGGATTGTGCCAGGATGGTTGCAAGCGATACCGTGAAGAACGTCTTACCCTCGCCCGGTGTCGAAGAGGTAGACATAATCACTTGCGGCTTTTTATTCTTGTTAGAGAATTGCAAGGAAACGTGAATCGTTCGAAGCGACTCAAAGAAAATGGTCTGCGGTGGGATGGATTTCGGATAGGAGCCATTGAAAGCCACTTGCGGGATCATCCCGATCACCGGTGCGCCGGTTACTTCCTCCAATTGGATAAAGCCGCGGAAGGTACTGTCCATGCTCTCGATCAGGATCGCCAGCATGATACCGATCATGAGCCCCATAACGACTGCGACGGAGAGGGTGATCGATTTTTTAGGGAACGACGGGCTAGTCGGTGTCTCCGCCCAGGATACGATCTTGATATCCGAACGCTGCATATCCGTCTCTTCAGACGTTTCCTTGAAACGCTTCAAGAAGGATTCATATAATGTTTTATCTGCATCCAGTTGACGCTTCAATTCGCTCAGCTCGATATTAGCGCGGCCCGTTAACTTATTCTCGCCCTGCACTTCCGAAAGGCTTTTATCCAGATTTTCTTCGCGGCTTTTAATGACATTGAGCTGGTTCTCCAAGCTTGCCACCACTTTAGTGACCTCAGAGTCCAGCTTGGCTTTAAGATCTTTCAGCTCATTCTCGACATTGATCATTTTCGGGTGCTTAGGCCCGTAGCGGCTTTGCAGGTCCGAACGCTTACGGAGCACTTGCGTCTCCTGAGCCATAAGGTTTTGCACGACCGCAGAAGACAGTACATCAGGCGATGTGCTCGCCGATTCATAAGCTGTCTTCAGCCTTGCTTCTGCCTGCGCGCGTTCAGCCTTGAGCTCGATCAGTTGCGCATTCAGGCTCGAGAGTTGTTGTTCGGTGAACGTACGGCCATCCGATTCAATGAGGTTATGTTCCTCTTTGAACTTTTGTACATTCTGTTCGGAAGCCTGTACCCGCGCCTTTAATTCATCGAGACGTTGGTTCAACCAGATATTCGCCTGCTTGGTCGTTTCAAAACGCTGGTTCAGGTTATATTCGATATACTGATTAACATACGTGTTCGCGATCAACTTCGCTTTCTCAGGATATTCAGAAGTAAACCCGATGCGTATCGTATAAGAGCTTTCATCCCTATCGATCTGCAAGCGATTACGTATAGAAGACGCAATTGCTTTCACTTCAGGATCAACCGTGCTATCAGCAACCAGTTTCTCATCCACTTTGCTTGCGGTCGGTGGAGAAATGATTTTCTTGATACTATCAATGATCAGATCGAAGAAGTTGGGCTTGCTTTTCGCGTTGAATTCATTGTCCTTCGTTAAGTTCAGGGCCTTCACGACATTCTGTGCGATCGATTGCGACTGAATGATATCCAATTCGCTTTTGATGGCTTTTTCATCGGAGGAAATCGAAGACATTACTTCTTGGATGTTCACGATATTGCTTTTACGCGTATCAATCTGCACCTGCGCGCTTGCAGTGTAGAGTGGCTTCTGGACGGCAAAGAAGATAAACGCGAGTGAGACGCAAAATGCAAGTACACCGGTGATCAAGACCAGCCTGCGGCGAATCAGATTAAAGAAGTCTGTAATGGAGATTTCGACAATCGCGTTAGCGACGGAATGGTCTCTATGTACATTTCCGTTGTCGAGCGGGGAAACAAATGAATGTGGATGACCGGTATTCGCCATAGTACCTTGC
>RGZB01000036.1 GCA_010031735.1 Pseudomonadota bacterium
TTCCCGTCATCCTCTCCGGGGGATCGGGAACCCGACTCTGGCCGCTTTCTCAACCGAACTACCCTAAGCCCTTCCTGCCACTCAACTCACGCGAGTTGAGTCTGATTCAACAGACCGCGCTTCGGGTTCGTTCTTCTGCATTTCATCCGCCTCTCGTCGTATGCAAAACAGAGCATGGCTTACTTGCCGCAGAGCAATTCTCAGCACTCGGAATGGCACCGATGTTTTTACTCGAGCCTCACGCAAGGAATACTGCACCTGCCATCACCGCTGCCGCACTCCTTATTGAGGAGGTTTACGGTGCTGCCATTATTATGCTGGTGCTGCCTTCCGACCACGTCATCACCGATGTTGATGCATTTCAGAAAGCGGTCGCTGCAGCATGTGCCGCGGCAGAGAAGGGCGACATCGTTACCTTTGGTATCAAGCCGTCCTATGCAGAAACCGGATATGGTTATATCCATAAGGGCTCCGTATGCGATAAAAGATCCGAACTGTATTCAGTGAAGTCATTCACCGAAAAACCGGATGTGACACGTGCCAAGGCGTATATATCGAGCGGCGAATACCTTTGGAACAGCGGTATGTGTATGGTTTCTGCCGGGACATTCCTGTCAGAGATGCAGAAACACCACCCATTATTGCTGGCGCAAACCAAAGCCGCATTCCATAATCGCCAGGACATCGTGCTGGGTGAGGAACCATATATGGAGATGCAATCTATCTCTGTGGATTATGCATTGCTCGAGAAAAGCAAGAAGGTCGTTACACTTGCTTTGGATTGCGGTTGGAGCGATGTCGGTACGTGGCGTGCGCTTGCACACGTTCCGCTTTCGCCCGCCCGAGTAGAGGATAAAGCGATTGCCACCGTGAATATGCTAGGGATCAAGAATGTGATTACGGATGTGATGATGGACTCACCGCTGATCATGGAAGAGTCGCGATCGCTCGACCTTAGGCAATTTGCCAAACAGATGCGCAAACACCATGACGATAATATCAGTACACTACGCACCGAGCGGCCGTGGGGTTTCTATGAGCAGCTGCATGAAGGCACCTGCTACAAAGTGAAATATATACGGGTGAATCCAAAGGCCAAACTCTCGCTACAGCAACACCGTTATCGTGCGGAACATTGGGTGGTGCTGAAAGGGCAGGCGCGTATAATCTTAGAGGAACAGGATTACGATGTAGTGCCCTACCAATCCTTTAGCGTACCGGCGGGAAAAAAACATCGTTTAGAGAATAAAGGCACGACCCCGCTCGAGATCATCGAAGTGCAGATAGGCACCTATCTCGGTGAGGATGATATCGTGCGTTTCGATGATGCCTACGATCGCTGCAGCGAGCTCAGGTAGCTCTAGGCATTCCACATCTGGCGGAGTACGCCTGCAAAATGCTTGGCAAAGCGTGGGGCGTCGCAGAGCGGTGAGGCCGCGACCGTTGTGCGCATCGATTGACGTCTGGCGCTCAAGGAAGGGATGTCCGCCGCCATCCGCGTGACGATCGCAATATATTGTTCCTTACTCTCTGCCGTCGTATCCGTGATACCCGCATTCTGCATATGGCTCGCTGAATGACGGTTGCAGAAGCGCTCGCCCATGAGCGTTATGACGGGAACACCCATCCATAGGGCTTCGCAGGTAGTGGTGCCGCCGGCGCAGGGGAAGGTATCGAGCGCGATATCGATATGGTTATAATACCGCAGGATATCGAGCTGAGAGCCAGGGCCTTCCAGCTTCAGCCTTTCGGGGGCGATACCTGCTTTACCAAATAATCCCATGTATCGCGCGGCGACTTCCGGCTCCTTGAAGGCTTTGGTTTTGATGTATAGGCGCGAATCCGGCACCACCCGCATCACTTCTGCCCAGAGTGCGATCACTTCATCCGTCACCTTACTGATCTGGTTGGCGGAACCAAAAGTGATATACCCATTCTTCTCGGCAGGAAGTGGGGCGACATCCGGTGCTTCTACTGGCGGGTCATAGCATCCTCTCGCGGTAGAAAGGCTGCATGCGATGCGGGAGCGTGATTGCGTCTGCCAGCAGGAAGTCCATGGTCTCCATGCCGGTCGTGTCGAAATAGCCGATCCAGGTTGCCTGTACAGGAGCAGGCTTCCGGGCGAAGGTCAGCAGGCGGTTCTTCCCGGTATGGCCGGTCAGGTCAAGAAGGATATCGATCCTATCTTCTCTCACCATGTTTGCCAGCGCCGCGTCATCGAGTCCTGCGACGTTCTTAAGCTCAGTGCTGGCTTTTGCCAGACGCTCTGTCATCTTATCGGCGTCTGCGACATCCGCTAAAGGATAGGGTCCCAGTTATCGTCTGGCTTTCTCGCTTCCAGCATCGAGGCGAAGAAGTAACTCACCGGATGTTTGCGGAAGTCGGCCGATATAAAGCCCACACGCAGGCGCTTATCACTGCCACCGACTTTCTGTGGCCAGGATGCTTTCGGCGGCATGAGAGGTCTTGCATATTTCTTCTCCCAATCGAGTGCGAGGTCGTAGATTTCCTGCATGTAGAAATGAGGGCTGAAGTGCAGGGTGAATATCAGGTTGGAGTGTGAGGTATTGCCGCCCAGACGTTTCAGGCTCTCTTTTCCTGCCGCGATGGATTTATCGACCAGCCCTTGGCGGTAATACGCGGTAGCAAGGTTCTGCCAGGCGGTATTGCTGCTAGGGTCGAGCGCGCATGCCTCTTCCAGTGTCTTTGCAGCCGCGACGTTCTGATTGCACATGATATAGCCCCACCCGAGGGTGATTTTCGCATTCAGATGCTTGGGATTGAGACTGACGGCTTTTTCAAGCAGCGGGATCGAATCCACATGTTTACCGCGTATCTGCAGGAGGTTTCCTTTATTTACCATGCCATCGATATAATCAGGCTTATACAATAGGGCGCGATCGTAGAGTTTCAGTGCCTCATCGTAATTACCCTTGGCTTTTTCGATAAGCCCCAGATTGTTGAGTGCAGCGATGCTCGTATGGTTCTTCTCTAAGATCTTGCGGTAAGCTTGTGCAGCCTCCTCCAGCTTACCGGCACGGTGGAGGGCAAGTGCACGTTCGTAAGCCGCGGGCTGCTGCTTTAGTCCGGCAGGCCTGTTCATGCCGTGCGCTCGAGTGGGTTCTTGGCCAGCCAGTGGCCTTTGGTATCACTATGCCGCTTTACTTCGGCTAACTGCGCATCGAGAGGTTGGATATCCAGGCCTTCAAGGAAGTCGGGATACCGGGTGGCAAGGCGCATATCGTGAGCCTGTGCCGGTGCACTCGGGACGATAGAGATGGATTTGCCGAAAGCCTTTGCCATTTTGCCGAGCAGCGCGTGCTTGGAGACACTTTCACCATGCACATGCCGTAGCACCGGCTGCCACAGACCACGTTCTAAGATCGCAAGGCTCACACGTGCGAGCTCCAGCGTGGTGATGCCGTTCCAGAGATGGTTGGTATAACCCTGGCAGGTTTTTTCCTGAGCGAGGAACCAGCAGAGGAGGGAATAGAAATTCTTTTCTTCCGGCCCGATGATGGAGGTACGCAGTACCAAAGCATTCGCGGGTTCACCGAAGAATTTCGAGCGGCCATAGAGCGTGGTGGCACTCATCGGCGCATCTTCGGTGTAGCGGCCTTTTGTGCCGTCAAAGACGCAATCAGTCGAGATATGGATGAGTGGGATATCGAGTGCCGCTGCGCGGTCGGCAAGCAAGCGGGGAAACAAGCTGTTCACCGTATAAGATGTTTGAGCGGGCACGATCTCGCTACGGCGATTGATGATGCCTGCACAATTGATGATGGCATCGTGGGTAGAGAGCGGGAGTGATTCGATCGGTGCTAATGCTTCGATATCGTACTCTTTACGGGTGATAGCCGTTACGGTATGTCCGCGCGCCGTAAGAAAGCGCATGACCGCACTGCCGAGCATTCCGGTGGTGCCGATAACGACGATCTTCATGTTACTTCGCCTTACGGACTAAGCCGAGCGTCGGTGCGTGGCCCTGTGTCCAACTCTCTTGATCGCGGCGGATCTGCGGCACGTTCATCAGTAATTTAGCAACGCCTTGCACATCGAGCTGCTTTGCGGCATCGGACGAGAAGTCCTTCGCTTTTGTTTCGGAGAAGTTTTTGTGGTGGCCGTGCGGGATGCGCAGATAATCGCCCATATCTTCAGCGGCGGCCATTTCACTGAAGGTGCAGAGCGTCTCATGCAGCTTCTCACCCGGCCGGATGCCGATCACTTTCACCTGATTGTCCGAGCCGTACAGTTGTTTCACCGCATCGGCGATATCGGCAACGGTAGCGGCAGGCGCTTTACGGATCAGTGTATCGCCTTGCCCGCCGGAAGTGAGCGCCATCTCGATCAGGCCGAATGCCTGGTCGAGGGTCATCAGGAAGCGCGTCATCGTCGGGATGGTAAGGGTGAGGGGTTTGCCCTGGCGGATCTGGTCGATGAAGAGTGGCACGACCGAGCCGCGTGAATGCACCACGTTACCATAACGCACGGAGATTAGCTTCGTTCCGTTATTTCCGATGATATTCGCGCGTGCCTGTACCAGTTTCTCCATAAGTGCCTTCGAAAGCCCCATGGCGTTGATGGGGTAGACGGCCTTATCGGTGGAGAGGAACACAGCACGTTCCACACCATGCGCATACGCGCTTTCGATGATATTCTCGCTACCCAGGATATTGGTTTGCACTGCTTGTTCCGGGAAGTTCTCGCAGGAAGGAACCTGTTTAAGGGCTGCAGCATGGAACACCATGTCCACACCTTCCATGGCTTTATCGACACTACGTCGGTCACGGATATCCCCCAGATAGAACTGCAGGCGTGGATCGTTGAAACGGTGGCGCATCGCATCCTGTTTGGCTTCGTCGCGGCTCAGGATACGGATGTTCTTCACCCCGCGCGTGAGGAGATGTTCACTTGCGGCTTCACCAAAACTTCCGGTACCACCTGTGATCAGGATGGTTTTATTCTTCAGTTCTGCCTTAGAGGTGGATTTGGTGCTCGTGGTTTTCGGTGCCATAAGGGTTGCTTCGTTTTCGTTTTTTCGTCTGCTAATTTATAAGGCGGTATCGCCAAAAAACCTAGCAATATTCGCTCTTTTCGAAGAAGTTTGTATAGGGCTGGGAATGCGAATTTGCCCTTCAATTATAGTAACTTATTGAAAGATAATAGATTATTTATTCATCCTCTGGCCAGATAATTTTAGGTGTTTACTCTTCTTTAAGTGATTTCTGTTACTATATGATGATCAAGAGGTGACGTTTTTATGGCAAAAATCATCGTAGTAGCAGCAGATGCTGATCAGCAAAAAACCCTTGCAGCCACGTTCAAAGACGTAGGCGAACGTGCGAAAACCAATCTACAGACCACAGGCTTGAGTCAGACGCAGCTTGCCGCTTACGGCGAGATGAACGCGGCCATGAAGTCAGGTGATCCGAGCGATGTGTTGGCGTATATCACAAGTGCAGGGGGTAAACCCAGAAAGGGTGCGCCTGTCAACGATGTGATTGTCACAACGAATGAATATGGCGGCATTCCGCTCGTTGGCTCGCTATTTGGTATGGGCGGCCCTAAATCGCTCGATACGCAAATCATCGGGGCACGTGCTGCTGGCAAACTGACCGATGAAGTGACGGTGGTGTATGCCGCCGGCAGGGACCCGAAGACCACGCTAGGTGAGGTCGAGGGATTATTGCTGCGTACGGTCCATAGAGAGATCGACCGGGATGCACCGGTTGTTTCTGCTGCCGCACAAGCACGATACAATGATGCACTGTCGGCGCGTGCCACGACTGATGGTTCGTTGCATAAAGATAGATTGGATCCTGGCTACAAAGGCGGCCAGCGGGATCGCTAGCGCCGCACCCATATCTGTGATGGGCGACTTACAACACCTGCAAGGGGAGTGAATCCCACATCGGGCGGAAGTGCTTCACCCACGTACCGGTAGTTTTTTACAATAGCAGGCCATCTGTTCGGTTCCCATCCTTCTAAGATTAAGGTATCGAATTTTTTCTTGATGAGGGCGTCATTCAAAGAATCCACTAGCATTTGTTTTGCTGGGTGGAACATCCGCATACGCTCCACATCCCAGCCTGAGCTTCCCCAATAGTAAACGGGTTTGCCGAGACGTGCCTGAAGGAATGATAAATTGAACATAAACACGTCCCCCTTTGCGCGGGCCATCACCGACATCATATGATCCATACCTGCAATGTAGCGTTTATCAGGAACGTGGCGTAAAGGATTATAAGCGATAAGCAGCATCTGTACGAAGAGTAAGGCTAATGCAGCCAAAATTAATAATTGCCGGTACTTGTTCTTGTGAGATTTCCTAGAAAGGATAGATAGAGATTTTCCTCCCATCCAGGCAAGGGCAAGGCACACAGGCATATAATTGTTATACCAACCACCTGCGTGGAGGATGCCGACAACGCTTGCGACCGCAAAACCCATATAGCTTGAAAACAGTGCAATGGCCTCAGCCTTATTTTGTCTTGCTTCACAAAATAGAGAAAATGTAGATAGAAGAATTAGTGGAATTAGATAGTAAAAGCGACGTAAGAGGTGATCGCCGTAAGACCAACCATGCGAAGTTGCTACATCGTAGATATAGAAGAGATACCAGCCATCTGAAATGATTTCACTTATGAGCGTAAAGACGATCGTGAAGAGGATGAAGACGATAGTAGCTACGAGCACGCGTTTTGGCATCACGAAATAATGGCCGCACAATATGGCTCCGATTACAAAGAAGCCTTGCTGCTTGGTATAAAGTGCAAGCGCAAATACAAAGCCGCAGATAGCTGCACCGTGTAAGGTTTTTGTATGACGCAGTAAGTAAAATCCTGCCAGTAGTAGCAGTTGGAGAAGGCTGTCGGGACGGATGATGTTATACCAGCTATCCGACACGCTATACATACCCATGTACAGGCCTACTGCTATTAACGCATGTTTGGGCGCCACCTTTTCTTTTTTGAGGAAGAAATAGAGCAGCACGGATACCCCGAGCGTAGATAGGAATGACACCATTCTCCCAGCAATCAGGTCGACACCGGTGATATAGGTGAAAAGAGCAGTCACATAAAAATAGAGCGGCGTATAAAGGTTTGGGCTATACGCAATCGAGGGGGCAGAAAACATCTTATGCCCCAACAGAATCCAGTAAGACTGCATGAACATGTTACCTTCACACCAGTCGATAAAATAAGGGAAAGGCACGAGATACCATGAGCTATAGAGGTAGGCGAGCGTATAGAACACCGTCGCAGCGAGTAGTACCCATGTGAGGATGGATTGCAGTTGGTTTATGGATTTTTTAGAGATCATACTTTCCTCATCAAATAATCGTGCACTTTTTTTGCCAGTATAGTAGCGGTTTGGATACTCTCGGAAATGGAGCGGTCTTCCGGATAATAAAAGGCGGTGTCGGCCTTATAGAAGCCTGCCACGCTACTCTCCATCGAGGGCAATGCATCGTAAAACCCTGGGGTGCAGACAGTCTGTGCATAGCGGCAGCGGTTCACTTTGACAGCCTTGATGCCTTTACGGGTGAAGCCGGGTTTCAGGATGCTTAGATACTTCACTACTTCTTCCAGGAACTGCTCGTCTGTATAGCGATATTTAGGATGGGTAGGGGGCATGTAATACGGCACATACAGAATATGCTCTGGCATCGGCACAAGATTGGAGTATTCCACGATACCGGGTATGGCAACATCCGGATGGTGGATGTTCGTCCAGAAATTCCCGGTAAAGGCTTCGGTCAGTTTTACTACCACGCATACGACAGCGATATTGCTTATGGCACCGATCTTCGCTCGTTCACTGGCTGGCATGTCAGGAGCGATTTTGTCTAGAAGTGGCATAGCGACAGTGGAGGCGACGGCATCGAATACAATCTGCCCTTTCTCTGTTCCGACTGCACGGAAAACGCCCTTTTCAAAATGCAATGTATGGACCGGGGTTGAAAGGTGGATCACGCCGCCCCGATCGTTGATGGCGCTTGCCAGGCGATTTAAGAATGTGGCAGAGCCGCCTTCCAGATAACCCAGCTCTTCTTGCCAAATGCTTTTGCGCGATTCCGCTACGCGACGGATCCGTGCGGCCACCCAGGCAGCGGAAATATTATCGGCATATTCAAAATATTTAAGCCGTAACAACGGCTCCCAGAAAACGGCGTAGGCTTTTTTCCCGAGCCATTTTTGCAGCCAGAGAGTGGCATTCATACGATCAAGTATACGGTAGTTCTTAACGTGCTGGCAGTAAAAAATATGAATGGCATAACGTGCTCTAGCAAAAAGCGAGACAGCATTGAACCGTAATAGGTAAAGCGGATTTCCCCAACCGTACAACCTTCCGTGATAGAAAAAGCCCATGCGTGTATTCCGCCATTTCAGCGCGTGTTCAATCCCGAGTTCTTTTAAACTATCAAAGAGCGGACGATCGCCCTTGCAGATAAAATGATAATAACGTTCGATCTCTGTGCCCTCGAAGTCAAAACTTGCCGACATACCGCCGATACGGTCATCTTGCTCGAAGATTTCCACTTTATGGCCCTCTTTCAGCAAGCGGTAGGCGCACATCAGGCCCATGGGGCCTGCACCGATTATTGCAACAGAATGCGTCATGCCCTCATAATGGCGGACATAACCAGGCTATCAAGAAAAATGAGAAGGCAATGGAAGATGGCAGGCAAGATTTTTCCTACCTGCCATCATTACTGCCACAGATGCCTAGGCGGCAGTGACCTCTTCATCCTCGTGCTCGATCACACGTTGGATATGTTCCGGATAATAACTTGCCATCAGGTGGGCAAAAAGATCGACGGATATGGACTCCTCAGCCTGAATATTACGAATCATATAGTCCTCCTTTTAATAGTTAGCTTCGAGTGATTCGACATGCTTCAGGTGGTCTTTGAGTGTAGGACGGGTTGACTGTGCGAACTCTTTCAGCTTGCCATTCTCACCGTGCTCCGAATACTCCGCGAACAATGCGACTGCCTCTTTATGGGCCTGGGTCTGGATAGAGATATATTCATTATCGAAATCCTCACGCGTCGCGTCTTCGAGCTTAGCCATCAAGCGGCGATGGGTATCATCGAGTTTTGTCTCCGGCCTGATGGATAGTTGTGATGCGGTGAGTAAGTCTTTGAGTTCCTGTCCGGTCTTTTTATGTTCGGTGACCATACGTTGTGCAAACTTTTTGACCTCTGGGTTCTGCGATTTATTGATCGCAAGCTGGCTGGATTCGATTTCGAAAAGGTTTGCCAGGGATGCTTTCTGCACGAAGGTTTCCTTCGACATGGTATTCGCGTAGGCCAGTGCGGATGCAACGGTCACACTGATAAAAACAGCCATGATGAATAGTTTGCGGAATTCCATAAACCCTCCTGTATGCATGTTAATTCGGTTGTTCCAATGACAGCCACTTAACAGGATGCGAGATAAAATTTCGATTTTGTAGAATCGGTGAATGTATAAAGAAGGGAGTACCTAATCCGGATGGAGTCTTTACGCATGGAAGGTCTAATCTCCTATCGTTTCACCAACCAATAGGAGAATAGACATGAGTATATTTTCTAGTAACGAACAAGATGTATATATAGCAGCGCCCATTCCTGCACGTATCCAAAAGGCATCGAAAGTGCTGATCATCACCGACGATAAAGTGCAGGATCTGGAGTTCTTCTATCCTTATTACCGCCTGAGTGAAGAGGGTTACAGTGTGGATGTCGCGACACTCGATGGAGGTGAATTCGAAGGCAAGCATGGTATGGGTCTTAAAGATTCGATTCCGGTCGAGGATGTGAATCCGGACGATTATGCATTGCTATACCTGCCGGGTGGTAAAGCACCGGAATCACTGCGTAAGAATGAGCGTGTGCTCGAGATCGTGAGGAATTTCTACAGCAACAATAAGCTGATCGCCTCTATCTGCCATGGTGCACAGATTCTTATTTCTGCCGGTGTCATCGTCGGCAAGCAGGTGGCTGCATGGCCGGAAATCAAGGATGAAGTGCAGCAGTCGGGTGCGTACTTTATTGATGAGGCGTTGGTCGAAGACGGCCAGTTCATCACCGCACGCCAACCGGGTGATCTTCACCGTCATTTATCAGGCGTGATGGATTATCTGAAAGGACGCAAGGAGCAGACCCAGCGTCGGGCTAGCTGACTTAGTGTCTGCTTATTACATTCATCCTGATTCACCAGAGAAATCTTACAGCAAGCGCTCTAGGGTTTCTCCCTCAACAGACTTTAACCTATAGGAGTATGTATGAACAAATCATCTCAAGATAACAATCAACAACAGGATAACGCACGTTCGAACGATCAAAAATCCCAACAGGATAATCGTAAGAAAGATGCGGAAAAGATGAAGAAGAACCAGAACGAGCCTAATAAAGCATCGGGCTGCTAATGTCATGTGCCGGGAGGGGAAAACCCCTCCCGGCCATTTCCAGGAGAACATATGGCTAGGAAAGCAAAACACAAACCCACAAATAATCCGCCGCCGATGAATGAACCGATCTCTCCGGCAGATAGTGGCGTGCCCTATTATAAAGAGAACACCTCCCATAGCGTGATGGTGGCGATATTACTGTTCATCGCAGTGCTCGTCCTTTACATCGCTGGCAGCACATGGTCTCACAATCACCGTGAAAAGGTTGCCGCGACTTCCCCGATCGTCAGTAGCAAGGCGCAGAAACAGGTTGACCCCAAGGTCACGGACGGTATTCCCGGCAAGGTAGAGCAAGAACCCCTGAACACCGAAGACAGCAGTGGTGGCTCTACGGATAATCCGGAAGGGAACGTACAATCGGAATAGACATGGTCCCGTTGTACAAAAAAACCCAGGAGAGTAATCTCCTGGGTTTTTTCTTTACACGCATTTTTTATCGATTGGATTTGTAGTTCTTTGCAGCGGATTGGTTTCTGCGCGTCGCTTTTTCAGGGTGCTTCTCTTTTGGGTCGCCCACGTTAATGCCTTCCTTCTCATTCGCAGAAGTGGATTTCTGCTTACGCGGCCTTGCAGCATTCTCTTCGCGTTCGTAACGGGTGGAAGCCGGTGTGCGGCCTGATTTTCCCCCACCGTAATTATTCGTCTCGGTATCGAGGTCTCCCTGGTCTTGTGCTTGTCTTGCGTTTCTTTCGGGCGAGGCATTGGTATCATCCAGCCTGCGCGGACGTGCAGCAGAGCCATATCCTTCATCGCGGCCAAGGGAACGGCCTTCATCCCAATCGCGTTTCTCGCCACCGGAATCCGTGATCTCGGTGCGCGCATCGCTGCGGGTTACGTCCGGGATATCGCAATGTTCGCCATCAATATCGATCTCGAAAGTCATACATACTCCTTCGTTCTTTGGTTATGAGGCATCACCGAATGCATACGAAAGAGTGCCCATTCACGCATCAAAAAGCCGTATTGAAATGCCAGGAATGCATAAAATAATGCAGAATCCTGCCATCTTTATCGTTCCCCTATATATTTGGGAACCGCCCATATATCACGTTTCTGCCGCTTTTGATTTAATGGAGAGGATAGGTGCTAGGCGAACCGATGGGAGGATAACGATGTTTGATTTCCTGAATGATAATAACGAAAGCGCTATCACGATCTTGAAGCGGGATCACGAACACATACGTGCACTGCTTGATGCGTATGAGGCCGCGCGTGAGCTGCGGGAGAAGCGCGTAATACTGAAAAAAATCATCGAAGAGTTGAAGATACATGCTTTCATCGAGGAGGAGATTTTCTATAAAGCCGTCTATGAAGTGGTAAAGGAAGACCTCATCAATGAAGCCGATGAAGAGCATCATGTAACGAAGATATTGATTGCTGAACTTGCAAACATGATGGTGTCGCAAGAGGGATTTGATGCAAAGGTGGAAGTCCTTGCCGATAATATCCGCCATCATATACGTGAAGAGGAAACCAAATTATTGCCCCATGTTTCACGCCTTGATATCGACTTGATCTCTCTCGGTAAGGAAATGTTGGCAAAAAAGACAGATCTCAAAATACACGGCATGCCGGTTTTTGCCGAAGAGACCATGATGAAGAGGGTGGGCAGGCATTCCGAGGAATGTGAAGTCGGCAGTACCGCTACTGCATCCAAGCGTAAAGGCGCGAAAATAAAACGCAGGAGAAAGAATAAGAATTAGCGCTAAGCATCGAATTTTATGGAAAAAATATTTTCCTTGGTTGGTATTCACATGTTTTTCTTTGTGCGTCGTCGCTAGCGTGGATGCAACCATTACATTCACGAAAGGACATAACTATGAAAACCGGACAAGGAATACTTTTATGGCTTCTCGGGGTTCCGATCCCCGTCATTATCCTGCTTGCACTTATTTTCAGGGGGTAGCCATGATCGTTTATAAAAACACAGATGCACCTTCAGGTGTGGAATCTTCACAACCGGCTGTCAGTTGGTGTGCTGTCTTTGCGGGTGCGGTCGCTGCAGCTGCACTCTCCATTGTCATCGCCATCCTGGGATCCGGGCTTGGTCTTACGGTATTATCACCGTACAGCCATCCCGACACCGTAGTCAGTGTTGCTGTCGGTGCGCTTGTATGGTTGATTTTTGTGCAGTGGGCATCCTCTGCGCTGGGTGGCTATATCACCGGCAGGCTCCGCACGAAGTGGGTGAGCGTGATGACGGAGGAGGTATTCTTCCGCGATACGGTACATGGTTTCTTAGCCTGGTCACTTGCCACGTTGATCACGGCGGGCTTCATCACGTCATCAACCTTGTTGCTGGCGAATGGTGCCATGAAATCTCCCCCGAGGGATGAGCACCATGGTCCACATGCCTATTATATCAACGTGCTGTTCCGTTCGGACAATGTGCATCCGATTCCGCCGGATGTACGTGAGGATGCTGCCATGCTACTCGCGCGCAGTATCGCGGATAAAACCGCACAGCCGGACGACCGCGACTATCTCGTGCATCTGGTATCCGTGCAGACAGGCCTTAATCAGGACGAATCGCGGCGTCGGGTAGAAGGTGTGATCGCGCAAGTGCAGACCACGGCGGATAAATCCCGTAAAGCGATGGTGGCACTCTCGATCTCCACCGCACTTGCCATGATGGTGGGTGCATTTATCGCCAGTGTTTCGGCTGCACTCGGTGGCCGCCAGCGCGACCAATTCTAATATGCGCATACAAAAAAACCTCCCCACCTTTTGTGGGGAGGTTTTTACGTGTCCGATATTCCGATATTATTCAGCGGGATTGATACGTACCGGATCGGGTGCCGGGGCAGTTACGCCGCCTGGGATACTACGGTCGTTATCCATACGATAATCGAGTTCATCGGGAGCCTTATATGTTGCGATACCGGCATAGATGAACAGGCCGAGGATGATCAGGGTGATCGTTCCCCAGAGCAGGTCATGGGCATTCTCTTCATTATAATCGATGTGACGCATCGGTCTTCTGATATGGGTAGACATTGGTGCCTCCAGTTTGTTTGTTGGTAGATGCACGGTATGCCGAGGAACATAAAATCACCACAGAGCAAGGTGGTATGGAATATAAACGGGCGATAAAACCCATCATTCCGCTTTTGTTATGTCATAGGTTTTTATATTCTGGCGCGATGTTCAACACCTATATCAAGCGCCACATCACCGGTTTGCATTATGCCGTACGGATATTTCTCGGTACGTCGATCCTATGGTTGGTTCTGCATAACGAGCAGACTTCCGATTCCTTATGGGCGATCATCTCGCTGATTGTGGTCACTGAGCCGCAAGCGAAACCTGCATGGATGGCATTCCGCGCCCGTATGATCAATACCGTGATCGGCTGTGCAGTGGGTTTGGGATTCGTACTGATGCCGGTCTCTCAGGTATGGGCGCTCCCACCTGCGATCACGACAAGCGCGCTCATTGCCACCTATGCGAATCGCGCACAGCAAGGGTGGCGCGTAGCACCCGTCACGACAGGGCTTATCATGTCTGCGGGGATGCTCAACCACACCACGCATGAGATGTTTAGCTTGGCATTGCACCGTACGGGCGAAGTGTTCCTCGGCAGTATCTCCGCTGTCATGATCGCAGTGGTGATGAGTTATGTCTGGCGGCCTGACCCTGCGGCAGACCCCAAAGCAAAACGCTAGGCGCTTTTGCGTAAATCCTGAGGGGATTCGATGCCGAGCAGGCACGCTTTCGCCGCAAGCCCTCCGGCAAAGCCCGTGAGTTTTCCGTTCGAGCCGATCACACGGTGGCAGGGTGCTACGATCGATATCGGGTTCTTGCCATTCGCGGCACCCACCGCACGCACGGCCTTCGGGCGTCCGATTTGTTTTGCGATATCGGCATAGCTACGGGTCTCACCGAACGGGATGGTGAGCAGGGCCTTCCAGACGTTCTTCTGGAATTCGGTGCCGTGGAAATCGAGGGGGAGGGAGAATTTCTGACGGTTGCCGGCAAAATATTCGTTCAGTTGTTTCTCCGTCTCGCGCAGTACCGGGTGGTGATGGCTTGCTTCGGTTGCCTGCACGCGCACGCGTTTCGGATCATCGTTCTCCCAGAGGATGGCCGCCAAGCCGTTGTCACTCGCGATCAGTTTCAATTCGCCGACAGGGGATTGCATGGTTTTGAATACGTAGGTCATCGTTATTGTCCTTCAGGTTGATACGATAATCGCTCATACAGGTAGCGTACCTGAGAATAGTTCACCTGTTCCTTGGTATAGCAGGGATAGGGGGCAGTTGCCACCAAAACCAGCGTGGCCCTCGGGAAATCGCATAGGACTTTTAGCAGCGGTGCGGTCTGTGTATAATGGCGTTATGCAAGACAAAGAAACACCGAACATCATCAAGAAACTGCATTCTGCGATTTTGTATGCTGCCGATGGCCTGAAGCAGACGTTCAAAGACGAACAGGCTTTCCGTTTGGAATGCCTGGCGGTGGTGATGGCACTGCCTGTTCTCTATGCCATCTCCGCCTCGCTTGCGGAGAAGCTCCTGATGTTCCTAAGCCTGATGCTCGTATTGATCGCTGAGTTGGTGAATACGGCGGTCGAAGCGGCGATAGACCGCATCTCCGCCGATAAGCATCCGCTTGCAAAGAAAGCCAAGGATGTAGCGAGTGCAGCGGTGGCATTAAGCGTATTCACCGCGGCGGTCATCTGGCTGGTGGTGATCTTCTAGAAATAAAAAACCCCGCCGGTGAGGGCGGGGTTTTATCGTTTTAGTTCAGGCTACTTTTTCTTAGCCGGTTTCACCGTTTTCGAATAGTAGACTTTTTCGTTCAGCGTCTTCTCAGAGCTGTCGACGATCAGCGTGATCGCTGCGTCACCCGTGATGTTCACGGTCGTACGCACCATATCGAGCAGTCGGTCGACGCCCAGGATGATACCGATACCTTCAAGCGGCAGACCCACAGAGTTCAGCACCATACCCATGAAGATGATGGAGCCACTCGGGATACCTGCAGCACCCACAGAACCGATGGTGCAGGTCAGGATCAGCACGAGGTAGTCATGGAATTGCAGATGGATACCGAACACTTGTGCGAAGAAGAGGGCACAGATACCGAGATAGATCGCGGTACCGTCCATATTCACGCAAGCGCCGAGCGGAAGCACGAAGTTGGTGCTTTTCTTGGAAACGCCCATTTTGGTTTCCACTTCACGCATCGCGGTCGAAAGCGTCGCTTTCGAGCTTGAGGTCGAGAATGCCATCACCTGTGTATCGATGATCTTTTTATAGAACGGCAGCGGAGAGAGGCGGCCGAAGATCAAGATCAGTACACCGAAGATGAGGTATTGCAGGAAGCAAGCGAAGAGTACTGCGAGCATCAGTTTCGCGAGCGAATCGATGATGTCGAGGCCCATCGTGCCTACCATCCAGGCCATGAAGCCGAATACTGCAAGCGGCGCGAGTTTCACGATCAGTTCGATCATCTTAAAGCAGATGCTTGCCACTTCGTGCACAAGTTCGCGTGCTTTCTGTGACTTATCGCCCATCATGTTGATGGTCGCACCCGTGAAGATGGAGAAGATCACGATTTGCAGATAGTGGTCTTCCACCATATCACGCATCGCGTTCGTCGGGATCAGGCTGATGAGGAATTGGCCGATGGTCGGTGGTTTCGGGACAGCAGCGCCAGCCACGGAAGAGTGGTGGATGATGTCTTTCACGCTTTCCGGCAGGCCGATACCCGGCTCAAGGATATTGCCGAGCGCCAGGCCCATCACCACCGCACAGGCGGAGGTCAGCAGGTAAGCGGTCAGGCTTTTTAAACCCACGCGGGTGAAGTTGCGGGAATCCTGCATGCTCGTCATACCGGTAACGAGTGCGAAGAAGATCAGCGGACCGACGATCATTTTGATCAGGTTGATGAAGATCGTACCAAGGATTTTGAAATCTTCCGCATGTTCCTGGAACATAGAGCCGGCAACAACGCCGAGCACCAGTCCGATAAATACTTGCTGCCAAAGCGGCATGCTCCATTTCGTTTTAGTCGTCATAAACACCTGTCTGTTAGGTTGTTACACAGGAGCTGCCGAGTGTTACGGCTAGTGCCCGCACGTATGCTTTTTACAAAGCAGGGTAGCACAAACCATATTCTAAGCAGGTTCGTCAAGTTAAAAGTTAACGCCGAAAATCAACATACTGATAATAAACAATAATACGGGTTTTACATTTTGCATAATTTTTATGTTATTCGTTAAATGCAACCGCAGGGCGTGCTGTCGGGCGGAAGCTGTGCTCTATTCGCCATAGTCTCCCTAGAATGCACGAGTGAGACCATATAATGGCTTTATTTTCACAGAAACGCTTAGTATCCTTGTAACGTTTTGTAATAACGTGAAGAAATAAGGTCGCATGCTTTTCCCCATTGGTATGCTGGTAGTGATCGGCTCGGTACTTGGCGGCTATGTCATGCATGGCGGACACCTTGTAGTGCTTTGGCAGCCGACAGAATTCATCGTTATTTTCGGCGCCGGTATCGGTTCCTTCATCATCGGCAACCCATCGCACGTCTCGAAAGGTGCACTGAGCCGTTTCAAGACACTCTTTAAAGGCAAGCCCTATACCACGCAGAGCTATCTCGACCTGCTTTGCTTTATGTTCACGGTGTTCAAGATCATGAAAACGAAGGGTATGCTCGAACTCGAGAGCCATATCGAGAATCCGCATGAAAGCGACATGTTCAATAAATTCCCGAGCTTTGCTGCCGATCACCACGCAGTGGAGTTCTTCTGCGATTATATCCGTATCCTCACCATGGGTGTCGATGATTTCTACCAGATGGAAGATCTGATGGATAAGGAACTCGAAACGCACCACCATGAAGGTGTCACGCAAGCCACCGCGATGAATACGATGGCAGAAGCCTTCCCGGCACTCGGTATCGTGGCGGCGGTGCAGGGTGTGATCATCACCATGGGCAGTATCACGGAACCGCCGGAAGTCCTGGGCCACCTGATCGGTGGTGCACTGGTGGGTACGTTCCTCGGCGTACTCCTCTGCTACGGTATCTTTGGCCCGATCGCGAGTTTCATGAACAAATTCGTCGATGCGGAAAGCAAATATTATGAAGTCATCAAGATCGGTATCATCTCGCACATGAAGGGCAACGCCCCGATGATCTCGGTGGAATTCGCACGTAAAGTCATCACTTCCGATGTACGTCCGAGCTTCAAGGAGCTCGAAGAAGCCACCGCTGCGGCAACGGCATAGACCATGGCAGACGGCGATAAGGCTCTACAACCCATTATCAAAAAGATCAAAAAGGGTGGGCATGGCCATCACGGTGGTGCATGGAAAGTAGCATATGCCGACTTCGTGACCGCGATGATGGCATTCTTCCTGCTCATGTGGCTGCTCAATGCAACGGAAGCAGAAACGCTCGCAGGTCTGGCAGAATATTTTGCGCCGACCGTTGGTCTTAAGGACGAGATGGGTATCGGTTTCCGCGGCGGTAAAGGTATCATCGAAAAAGGTATCGGTACCAGTAAGGATACCAATTCCGCGATCATCTTCGGTGCACCGGCCGGTACCGTCGTGAAGAATCCGGTAAAACAGGAAGACCTCGAGGATCCGGATGTCGAGAAGGTCCAGATCGCGCAGGATAACGAACAGATCCGCTCGATGGAAAAAGTGCAGGAAGAAATGCGGGCACAAATGAACCGCACACCGGACATGGTGGGGTTGGAGGATAATCTTTCCCTCAAGCAAATTTCCGAAGGTCTTGAGATCCAGATGGTGAATAAAGATAAGAAGCCGATGTTCGCGCATGGGTCGGCCAAAATCGAGCCGGGTGCTGAGAAAGTACTCGAGAACGTGGCGGAGTTGGTGGGGAATATCCCGAACCATATCGCGATCATCGGCCATACCAGCACCAAGCCACTGTCTGGCAGCGCAGATTATACGATCTGGGAGCTTTCTGCAGCGCGTGCGAGTGCTACGCGTCGCTTCCTGATTGAACACGGTGTGCTGAAAGAGCAAGTCTCCAAGTTGATCGCTCGCGCGGATCAGGAGCCGTTCGATCCGCAAAGCCCCGAATCCAATATGAATGACCGCGTCTCTATCATCATCCTCAGGCAGGCGATCGACGCATTCCATAACAAGTCATCCCCGGATGCGATTTTCGTCGATCCGAAAGCGGCAGGTAAAGAGTCGCTACAGAATGTTGTACCGAAAGCAGACAAACCTGCGGCGCCTGTAATAAAAAAGAAACCGACGATCAGCACCGACCCGGATGGCTGGAACAAATCCAAAGCAGGCAAGAAAACCGCGCCGGAGAATAAACTGGACAATACCCCGAACGCTATTCCGCCAGCCATGGATGAAAAACAGCCAGCGCCTGAATCACCGATACCTTCCATGGGACTTTAATTCGTTTCCATTTAGGAAGTGTGGCACGATTGCGGAGTCAGGATAAGTAAACTGTAATTGTTGGCAAAAAATGCTTTTAACTAATGTTTCTTTCCTTATAATGCACCTAATATCAATCGGAGCGTACGTATGAAACAATCCTACCTCTCACTTATCCTCCTTATCGAAAGGCTGCACCGCCGCTTCCTGGACGTGATCAAGGCTGAACTCGATCGTATGGGCGTTGAGGATATCAATAACGTACAGACTTTGATCCTCTATAACATCGGCAATGAGAACCTTACCATCGGGGAACTTACCAACCGCGGGTACTATCTGGGTTCCAACGTTTCCTACAATATCAAGAAACTTGTGGATAACGGCTATCTCATCCAGGAGCGTTCACAACACGATAAACGTTCCGTGAAAGTGAAGCTTTCCGATAAAGGCTTGGCTATCTGCAGCAAAATTGATGAGTTGTATCAACGGAATATCCAAGATCTTCAGCGTGAAGGCCTGGGTACGCAGGATGTCGATCAGCTGCTCAAATACCTCCGTGCACTCGAGGTGTTTTGGTCGAAGTTCATCACCGGCGGTGGCGTAGTCTAAATTATTCGCAGTGGCGCTTGTTTACAGTGGTTTATTTTGCTATAAATCGCAGATCAAAATAGTTCTGGACAGTGCGTTATCTAACCGATAATGAAGTTATCCGTTTATATAGCCTTTTGAAGGGGCGTATTTAAAAGATAATATTTTTAAAAACGAATTTTGTTTAAGGGAGTCTGTGTATGGGTATGAAGGGTTTTAAGGCGGCTGTTGTTTCTTTCTGTTTAACGTTAGCTGCGATCGTAGCTCTTCCCCAATCCTCCCAAGCGGGCGACAAAATCATCAGCATCGGTACTGGCGGCGTCACCGGCGTGTATTATCCGGCGGGCGGCGCGATCTGCCGCTTAGTGAACCGCGGCCGTAAAGAGCACGGCATCCGCTGCACGGTCGAATCCACCGGCGGCTCTGTCTATAACCTGAATGCACTCCGCGAAGGCGAACTCGAGATCGCGGTGGCGCAGTCTGACTGGCAATACCACGCATATAATGGTACCGGCGCGTTTGAGAGCGTAGGTCCGAACCCGAAACTCCGTTCGATGTTCTCGCTCCATAGCGAGCCGTTCACCGTGATCGCACGTAAGGATTCCGGCATCAAATCGCTCGATGATCTCGCGGGCAAACGTGTGAACATCGGTAACCCAGGCTCTGGTATGCGTGCAACGATGGAAGTCATCATGCACCAGAAGGGCTGGGACAAGAACACCTTCAAAGTCGCGACCGAGCTGAAAGCATCCGAACAAGCGCAAGCGCTCTGCGATAACAAAATCGACGTCATGATCTATTCTGCCGGCCATCCGAACGGTGCCGTGCAAGAAGCGACCACGACCTGCGAAACCACGATCATCCCGGTCACCGGCAAAGAAATCGATGAGCTGGTACAGGCCTTCCCGTTCTATGCCTACACGGTCATCCCGGGTGGCATGTATGCGGGCAACCCGAACGACATCAAAACCTTCGGCGTGAAAGCGACCTTCGTCACCTCTGAAGATGTGGATGAAGACGTGGTATACCAAGTGGTGAAAGCGGTATTCGATAACTTCGATAACTTCAAGACGCTGCACCCGGTATTCTCGACGCTCGACCCGGCGAAACTGCCGAAAGAAGGCAATACCGCACCGCTGCACAAAGGTGCTGAGAAGTACTTCAAAGAAAAAGGGCTCCTTTAGTCCTCCAGGGTTAGGGAACGGTATTCACCATGTATAAAGACATACTGTTCCCGATAGACCTTCTGGAAACGAGTTCCTGGAAGCAGGCTGTCAGTGTCATACGTGAGTATGCCAATGCCTTCAAACCCCGTATCCATGTGATGACCGTCGTTCCGGATATCGGTATGAATATCGTAAGCCAGTATATCAGCGATGACGCGGCGGATAAGATCATCAAGGAAACCACCAAGGCCCTGCATCGTTTTACGGAAGAGCACATGAAGGGTGTCGACAAGCTGCACCATATCGTGACGCAGGGTGTGGTCTATAAATCCATCATCGATACCTCCCGCCGCATCAAGGCGGATCTCGTGATCATGTCTGCGCATCGGCCGGAGCTTAAAGATTATCTGCTGGGGCCGAACGCTGCACGCGTCGTGCGCCATTCAGAATGTTCAGTATTAGTGGTTCGTCATTAGGAGCGTTATGTTAGTAGAAGTGTCCGATTTAAACACTGCCTTGGAAAAAACAGCCGAAGAGCTGCAGCAGAAGATGGATGTCATGCTGCCGCGCGTACTGCCACAGCGCGTGGGCGAAAGCCGCCTTGCTGAAGCGATGCGTTATGCGGCGCTGGGTGAGGGTAAACGCCTCCGTCCTTTCCTCGTGGTGACTTCGGCAAGCCTGTTCGGCGTCAGCAAGCCGGGTGCCCTACAAGCGGCGGCGGCTATCGAGTTCATCCACAGCTATTCGCTGATCCATGACGATCTTCCGGCCATCGATGATGACGATGAACGCCGCGGTAAACCGAGTGCGCACAAGCAATTCGATGAAGCGACCGCGATCTTAGCGGGTGACGCACTGCTGACCTATGCCTTCGAAATCCTGGCTGACCCGACCACGCATGCCGATGCATTCGTGCGTGCCGAACTCGTGCTTGCAGTGGCAAAAGCCGCGGGTCCGCGCGGCATGGTAGGCGGACAGATGATGGATATCGCCTCCGATACGCAGAAACTCTCGCTCGAAGAGACCACGCGCCTGCAGCGCCTGAAAACCGGCGCACTCTTCGCGATCTCCTGCGAAGCGGGTGCGATCTTAGGCAAAGCCACACCGCCGCTTCGTAATGCGCTCCGCGGTTATGCGAACGATATCGGTCTTGCCTTCCAGATCACGGATGACATCCTGGATGCGGAAAGCGAAGGCAAAAAAGGCACCAAGCGCAAGAACAAGTCCGCAGAGAAAGCAACGTTCGTGAGCGCGCTCGGTATGGATAAAGCCAAACGCCAGGCGAAAATGCTCTGCGAACAAGCAGTATCGCACCTCGACAATTTCGATAAGCGCGCATCGCTGCTCAGGGAACTCGCGCTCTTCATCATTAACCGTAAGCGTTAATCCCGGTTGAAACTCGACGAACTCCTCGTTGCCCGTGGCCTAGCCGAAAGCCTAGAGAAAGCGCGTGCGCTCATCATGGCGGGTGTGGTGTATAGCGAAACGAAAAAGCTTGATAAAGCCGGTATCAAGCTGCCGGACGATGCCCCTTTAGAGATCAAAGCCAAGAAAGACCACCCCTGGGTTTCCCGCGGTGGGGTGAAGCTTGCCCATGCACTGAAGCACTTTAATATCGCTGTGAAAGGCTTTACGGCGGCCGATATCGGCGCTTCCACGGGTGGGTTCACGGATGTATTGCTCACCAACGGTGCTGCGAAGGTATTCGCGGTGGATGTAGGCTACGGCGAACTTGCCTGGAAGATACAGAAAGACCCGCGCGTGGTGGTGCTCGATCGCACGAATGCGAGAT
>RGZB01000037.1 GCA_010031735.1 Pseudomonadota bacterium
GCTGCGCCTCATCCAATCCACCGCCGAAGATATCGAAGCGGCCGCGCCGGATCTGGTCGTTACCATTGACGCACCAGCCTTCAACATGCGCGTGGTGAAGCGACTGCGCGAACGCGGATACGAAGGGAAGATCGTGCATTATGTGGCACCGTCCGTGTGGGCGTATAATCCGGAGCGCGTGCAGAAAGTGGCAAAACTCTATGACCACGTGCTGGCACTGCTTCCGTTCGAACCACCGTATTTCGCGCAAGCGAGCGTGGGCTGTACGTTTGTCGGTCACCCGGTCGTCGAAGATAAATTCCGCGGCAAAGATGTGACCTTCCGCACGAAACATAAGATCCCGCCGGATGTGCCGTTACTCGCGGTGATGCCCGGTAGCCGCAACGGCGAGATCAAACGCCTGATGCCGGTCTTCATCGAGGCCGTGAAGGTCTTGAGCCAACAGGTGCGCAAACTCCACGTCGTGGTGCTCGCGACCGACCGCCTCGCCCACAAGGTGCAGGATTATTGCAATGCGTGGAAACATATCCCGAACGTGATCATCACCGACAAACAGGAGAAGATGCATGCGCTCGCGGCATCGAATGCGGCGCTGGTGAAATCCGGCACGGGTTCGCTTGAAGTGGCGATGTCCGGCACACCGTTCGTGATCGCTTATAAAGTGCATCCGCTTTCGGCCTACATCCTGAAGAAAAAAATCAAAGTGAAATATGTGAACATCATCAACCTGGTGATGGATGAACCGGTGATCCCCGAACTGCTGCAGGGTGCCTGTGAGCCGCTGGAACTCGCGGTGCAGCTCGAGAAATTGATGATCAGCCCGAAAGTGCGTGAGAAACAGCAGGACAAATGCAAGGAAGCATTGAAGCGCCTTGGCCTTGGTACGAAACCCACGCCGAGCCAGAAAGCGGCGAATGCGTTGCTCGGGCTGCTTGGCATCAAGACGGTGGCGGCCGTGGTAGAGGAAGAGGCGGTCGAATTCTCGTTCGACGATCACGCGACCGAAGACCTGATGAACGTCTCTGCCGCGAACCAGATCGTGCTGCCGGACGCCCAACCCACCAAGAAAAAGAACTAGCCCGATTTCAGATACTGGATCTGCGTATCGTATTCGAAGAGATACAGCAGGTTCCGAAGTGCGAGGCCGCGTGCGGTCGCAAGCGCGCTGTCGCGGTGGAGAATCAGTTTCGCATCGTCCCGTGCTGCCAGAAGCAACTCCCCATGCTCGGGAAACTGCGCCACACGGAAGAGCGGCATGCCGCTCTGGCGCGTGCCGAGCACCTCGCCTGAACCACGGAGCATCAAATCCTCTTCCGCGATCCTGAAACCATCTTCGGTCTCGCGCATGACAGCCAAGCGGCGCTTGCCGGTCTCGCTGATCGGCTCACCGTATAGCAGCACGCAGGCCGAATGATCCTTGCCCCGCCCGACACGGCCTCGCAATTGGTGGAGTTGGGCGAGACCAAATCGCTCGGCATGTTCGATCACCATGATCGTGGCATCCGGCACATCGACCCCCACCTCGATCACCGTGGTGGCCACGAGCAACTGGATGCGGCCTTCCAAGAACGCGAGCATCGTCTCGTCTTTCTCCGCCTGCTTCATGCGCCCATGGATCAGACCTACTGTATCGCCTAAACGCTTACGGAAATACTCAAACCGGTCGGTCGCAGCCGCGAGATCGCTCTTCTCCGATTCCTCGACGAGTGGGCAGACCCAGTACGCTTTCGAACCTTCTTGGAGCGCATGCTCCAGGCGCTCGACCACTTCCTCCATACGGCTCGCGGGTACGGTGCGCGTATCGATCGGTGTCCTGCCCGGCGGCTTTTCTTTGAGGAGCGAAACCTCCATATCGCCGTAAAACGTAAGGGTGAGCGTACGCGGGATGGGGGTCGCCGTCATCAGCAGCACATCGGTCTTCGAACCCTTCTCGGTAAGCGCCAGGCGTTGCTTCACGCCGAAACGATGTTGCTCGTCGATCACCACCAAGGATACCTCACGGAACCCCACCTCCTCTTGGAACAGCGCATGCGTACCGACGAGAATCTGTATCTTGCCGTTACGGAGCTTATCCAGAATCGCCTCGCGTGTTTTTCCTTTTTCCTTGCCGGTCAAAAGCACGATGTTCACCCGGTCGGTCAGACCCGCGGCCATCACCATATGCGTCAGTGTCTTCAGATGCTGGCGGCAGAGAAGATCGGTCGGCGCCATCAGCGCTGCTTGTTTGCCGGCTTCGACTGCGGTCAGCATCGCCATCAGCGCCACGACGGTTTTACCGCTACCGACATCGCCCTGCAGCAGGCGTATCATCCGTGTCGGCGCACCCATATCTTCCACGATCTCTTTCACTGCGGTTTGTTGGCCCGCGGTGAGCGTGAACGGAAGAGCGCGTATCAGTGCATTGGTAAGTACGCCATTGCCTTTGATCGAAGTGCCGCTGCTTTTCTTCACATGCCCGCGCGAGAGTGCGAGTGCAAGTTGGTTCGCAAGCAGTTCATCATAGGCAAGACGTGCACGTGCGAGGTTGGCGGGAAGTAGATCTTCCTCTGTTTTGGGCGTATGCAGCGAAAGGAGTGCTTGCTTCCACGACTGCCATTTCTTCATGTGCATGAATTCAGGCTCGATCCACTCGGGGAGGTCCGGCATATTTTTTTCGGCCGCCTCTAAAATCTTACCAAACATCTTGAGCGAGATACCTTGCGTCAGCGGATAGACGGGTTCCAGACGGCGTATCTTTTCCAAATCCTTCGGCAGCGCGATATAATCCGGATGCGGCATCTGCAACGCATGCTCGAACCATTCCACCTTGCCGCTGATGACACGTTTCTGGCCCACGGGCAAAAGCTTCTCAAGATAATCTCCGCGCGCATTGAAGAACACGAGCGTGATATAGCTGGCGTCGGCGAAGAGCGGGTCCAGCGCCGAAGGTCGCATCGCCGGATTATGCCTTGAAGATGCGGTTACCGCCATCGCGTTTCTGCAATTTCAGGATGGCATCTTCGTTATTCATGATGAGCTTGCCGATCGTGGCGCCCTTGCGGATCTGCGTGAATGCCGCCGTGATGGTGGCATGCGTGCCTTCTGCATCGGGCAGCACGAGGGGGTTCTGCGTCAGTTGCAGGCGCAGGCGGGTCAGCGGGATGTGTGCTTCGTTCTCGCTCGCACCTTGCAACAACACGGCGATCATCGCGTTATCGGAAAGCGTCATGATATCTTCTTCGCGGAACGTGAGTTTCGCGCGTTCGATGAATTCTTTGATTACAGCGTCCGATTTCTCTTTGCCGAATTTCTCGATCACCTGGTCGAGACCATCGAGCGCTACCATCGCGAAACTTGCGTAGAGCTGGTCGTTATCCACCGAATAGATCACCACTTCGGCCTCTTTTTCAAACCACGTACGATCGGCAAGGCCGGTTTTCGGATCGATCTTGATATGGTCGCGCAGGTTCTTCAGGATTTTCTCACGGTCATCTTTCGAGAGCGAATGGCCGCGCACCACGAGTTCGAAATAGGGCTGTCCGTCAAGGCTAAGCGCCGGAAGCACGCGTACGCTCATACCGGATTTCTCGCCCTTCTTGGTGCGGAAACCGCCTTCCGGATGTTTGTTGATGACGGCGGCAAGGTCGTGTCCCTCGTCGCTGAACTCCACGTAGTCGCGGATCTCGGCGTTGAAATTATCCATCAGCAAGTCGGTGAGGTTCATGGTCTTCAGCTCATCCGCCGTATATCCACTCCACTCCTGGAAAGCCGCATCGGAATCCTGGATCGTGATCTGGCGCTTCAGGTTATCCTGCCGCACCACCACCGACATGTCCCCTTTTCGCTTCGCCATAGGTTCCTCAAAGATTAATTGATAATGGTTGAACTTGGATTGAGTTCGCGGTCCGTATGCCTGCCTTGGAAGAGCGAAATGCCGAGCGCCTGACCGTATTCGATCGCGTGGACACTGTCACAACGGCAGAGAATCATACGGTTATTGCCACAGCGGTTGATCGCTTCTGCGAAACGTTTGTTCTCGTCCGAGGAAAGGGCACTCTTCATATCGGCGTTCCAGAACACTTTCGCGAGATCGAAGCCGAGGCTGGCGCGATCCACATGCACAAAGGACGTCGCCGTGAGACCATCGACACAGATGCGATAGCCTTTCGCTTGTGTGAGTTCGAGTGCTGCTTTAAACGCTTCAAGATCGACGAATACGTTACCCACATTGATTTCAAACACCACCGACGATGGCGGGATGGATTTGATATCCTCACAAAATTTCGTGAAGATCGGGGAGAGGATCGTCTCTAAGTTGATGTTGATGCTGAGCGCGCGCTTGAAGTGGAATGCCGGTTGTGAACCGAGCATGCCGAGCACGTATTTATCAAGTTCGCGCGTGATATATTTGAACAGGATGCGATCACTCGTGAGATTATACTTATTGCCAAGCATGTTCGAAAGATAGGAGATGTGCACGTATATCTCATTGAACACCGGACGAAGCGGTCCATTTCCCTGCTTCACACAGATGGATTGTTGGCGCAGTGCTTGAGACATATCGATCTTCTGCAGGTCATCCATGAGCTTCACGAGATTCACTGGGCTCATCTGGCGGGCTTCGTTCCCCTGACCTTCGGTACGGGCATTTTCGCGACGGATCTCGACGCGGACGGCAGAACTCAGCAAACCCGGCAGATTCTTGTAGAACGAATTCCACTGGAAACCGAGGTCATATACCGTGCAGAAGGCATCGTTTTCCGTACCATCCGTGTTGTTCGCGAGCGGATCATCCATGAACAGATAGCGCGCCTGGAACAGCGCCTTATCAACGAGGGATTTATTATCTCCATGATAAATAACGTAAATATCGCCATCGCGGCAGAAATACAGGCTACCCGCCGATTCGCGGAATACGTCGCAGATGATGTTGATGACGATCTTCAGCTGGAAGTCGCTACGGTATTCCGCCTTCAGTTGGGAGAAGTGGAAATGCATCGCATAATTCGTGTTCACATCGTGGCGAAGTTCACGTGTTTTCTCGAGTAACCGACCCTCTGTACCCTGCGTAATAACCTGTAGTGCCATAATTCCTGCAAAAAATTGAACTCCACGAGCCGGAAGAACCCCGGTTCGCCAACACTATAATTACGCTATAAATCCGCGCTTTAGCAAGTAGTTTCGCTTTTGTCTGCACCAGAAGTGTTTTTTGTATTTTCCTGTGTTGATATTTATTCGTGGATAAGACTTGACTTTGCAGGAAAAGAGTGTAGTTTTCGCATCCCTAAACCGACTATTTCTCAACCGAACGTCAGTATTTTTATGGCTAAAAAGAACACCATTCTTCTGAAACTCGTCAGCACCGCTGGCACGGGTTTTTATTACGTGAAAAAACGTAACCCGAAAAAACAGACCGAGAAACTGGCGCTCAAGAAATACGATCCGGTTGTTCGTAAGCACGTCGAGTTCAAAGAGCAGAAGCTGAAATAGGCGCTGCTTTAAGCATTTTCCATTTCTTATTTTTTAGTATAACATTTGGCAATCAAGTGGTTGGCCATCTTATCCACAGCTTTATCCACAAAGTTGTACACAGGTACCTGTGCTATCTCACTCATATTCCTAAATAATTTCTACTTTTGGCATCGGTGTATTTTTGCCACAAGCCTCTTGTTATTTTTCTTATCCCCGACAGGAAACCGGTTTACAAAACTATATATAGTATTTATACCTTCCTTGTAGTCCCATATATGCGCAGGTAGGCATAGTTCTTTCAGGTAGAAGCAGGGAAAAGGGAAGCATATTCGAGTTTTTGATTGTCTACCAAATACTTGAATACGTAGGGTGCCTGACGAATGAACATGAGTAACAATACCACGCGTAGTGCAGCTGTAGCACTTCGTGATGGCAGAATGGGTAGTATCGAATGAATGCGATGATGCAAAGTTTTCGCGGGATGGGCACATCCCGTGTGATTTTACTGGCAGTAGTGGGTGTAGTGATGATGATCGCGTTTGGGCTGGTCGCCACGCGCCTCAATGAACCGGTCATGTCCCCTTTATATAGTAATCTTTCGGTCGAAGAAGGCGGCGAGATCATCGCAGAACTCGACAAAATGGGTGTTCCATACGTCATCGGGGCGAACGGCACGCAAGTATCGGTGCCCAGCAGTGAAGTCTTAAAACTCCGCCTCTCGCTCGCACAAAAAGGCATGCCCTCCTCCGGCTCGATCGTCGGTTATGAGATCTTTGACAAATCCGAAGCCTTAGGGACCTCGAATTTCGTACAGAACGTCAATATGCTGCGCGCACTCGAAGGCGAGCTCGCCCGCACGATCGCATCGCTCAGCTGGGTCGCAAGCGCCCGCGTCCATATCGTGATGCCGCGCAAACAGATCTTCAACCGCGAGAAAGTCGACCCGAGCGCTTCGGTTGTCCTGACACTCAAGGATAAAAAATACCGCCCAAGCAAAGAAGAAGCCTCGGCGATCAGCCACTTGCTCTCAACCGCCGTGCCCGAACTGAAGATCGGCAAGATCACCATCGTCGATAATGCCGGCAAACTGCTTGCCAAAGGTTCACAGGATTCGGACGATCCGAACATGGCGGCATCCGATTCGGATGAATTCCGCGTCGCTTATGAAACCCGCCTGAAACGCACGATCGAAGAGCTGATCGAGCAGTCGGTGGGGGTTGGCCGCGTGCGTGCCGAGGTCTCCGCTGACATCGGTTTCGACCGCATCGTGAAGAACTCCGAGACCTACGATCCGGATGGCCAGGTGGTGCGCTCGGTGCAAACCAGTGAGGAAAAAGAGAACTCCTCAGAAGGCGATAGTGGTACCGTCAGCGTGAAGAACAACCTGCCGGATGCAACCGCAGGCGGCGGTGGCGGCACCTCGCGCAACAACGTACAGCGTACGGATGAAACCACCAACTATGAGATCTCCAAAACCGTCACGAACCACGTGAGTGAGGTGGGCCAGGTGAAGAAGGTCTCCGTCGCGGTGATGGTGGACGGCACCTATAACTTCGATACGGAACAAGGCAAAAACATCTATACCCCGCGTAGCGACGAAGAACTCGAGAAGATGCGCGCGCTCGTGCGCTCTGCCGTTGGTTTCGATGAGAAACGCGGCGATAAAGTGGAAATCATCAACATGCCCTTCTCGCGTGAGGGCGATGATTTCAAAGACGAAGAAAAACCTTTCGATTGGCTGAAACGTGACCTGCAGAACATCTTGAAAACGCTGGTGATCGGTATCGTGGCGATCATGGTGATCATGATGGTGATCAGGCCGCTCGTGAACCGCGCGTTCGAAGTGGCACCACCCGAACCGGAAATCGGTGCTGCGCTAGGCCTCAACCCGAACCTGGGCGCCGCAACCGGTGGCCCCGGAGCACCGGAAATCTCGCTCGAGTCGGATGATGGCATAGACCTGCAATCGATCCAGAACCGCAGCAAGGGTTCCGCACTGAAGAAAGTCAATGACGTGGCACAATCAAACCCTGAGGAAACCTTGCAAGTAATCCGTGACTGGATGACGCAAAAAGCGTAAAATCAAGGCTTAGAACGAGCAGTAGATGGCGATACGTAGGAAGGGTGAGAACGAGAAGTTAACGGGCGCGCAGAAAGCCGCGATCGTTCTCATGTCTATCGATGAGGAGACTTCCTCGCGTATCTTCTCGATGATGACAGAAGAAGAGATCAAAGAAATCTCGCACTGCATGTCTTCCTTAGGCCCCGTCTCTTCCGAATCGGTCGAGACACTCATGGGCGAATTCATCAATCAGTTCGCGCAAGGCCGCGGTGTGGTCGGCAACATGGAACTGGTCGAGAAAATCCTGGAGAAAGCACTCGGCAAAGAAAAAGTCGCTACCATCATGGAAGATATCAGCGGTCCCGTCGGGCGCACCACGTGGGACAAGCTGAATAACGTGAACGAAGATATCTTGGCTGCCTACCTCAAGAACGAATATCCGCAGACGGCCGCCCTCGTCCTCTCCAAAATCCGCCCGGCGCAAGCCGCCAAAGTGCTCTCCGCCTTCCCGGAAGACTTCGCGATGGAGGTCATGCTCCGCATGATCTCGATGGAGCCGGTGAAGAAAGAGGTGTTATCGGGCATCGAGCGCACATTACAATCCGAATTCATGAGCAACCTCGCTGCTACCAAGAAGAACGATACCTACGAAGCGATCGCCGAGATCTTCAACAACTTCGACCGTAACGCCGAAGGCAAGTTCATGGAGCTACTCGAGAGCAAGGATGCCGAATCCGCCGAGCGTATCCGTGAGCTGATGTTCACCTTCGATGACCTGCAGAAAATCGACAATGCCGGTATCCAGGCCATCATCCGCAAAGTGGACAAAGACAAACTCGCGATCGCGCTTAAAGGTGCGAACGAGAAACTCCGCGAGATGTTCTTCAGCAATATGTCGGAACGTGCGGCGAAAATCCTCCAGGAGGATATGGAAAGCAAAGGCCCGGTACGTATCCGCGATGTGGACGAAGCACAGTCGAGTATCGTCGTGGTAGCGAAAGAACTCGCGGATTCTGGCGAGATCATTATTTCGGATGGTAGCGAAGATGACCAGCTCATTTACTAACGAAAACGTCAAACGTTTCGACTTCCAGACCGTGCGCACCATCGCCATCAAAAAGGCCGAGGAACTCAAGGTGGCGCAGATGCCACCACCACCGCCCACCTTCAGTGAAGCTGAATTACAAGCCGAATTCCAGAAAGGTTTTTCGGAAGGCAAGCGTGAAGGCATCGCCGAGACGCAGAAAGCCAACACTGAGCTCGAGAATCGCACGAACGAAGCGCTGAACCTACTCGCGATCCAGCTCACCAACCTGAAAGAGGCCGCAGAAGCACAGACCGGCCGCTATAAAGCACAGGTCGCGAACCTGGCACTCATGCTCGCGAAGAAAGTCGCAGGCAGCGCGCTCAAGGAAGACCCCTCCGCGAAAGTCATGGAATGCGTGGAAAAAGCCCTCCCCCTCCTCATGGAGCAGGCGACCATCACCATCCAGGTGAATCCGGCCGTGGCCACGATGGTGGAGGAAAAGACCCGCAAGATGTGCACGGAGAAGAATATCACCTCGCCGCTCCAGTTCGTCTCGAGCGCAGAAACGCCGCTTACCGACTGCAAACTGGAATGGAAGGGCGGCGGTGCCGAATACCAATCGGCCGAACAATGGGCGCAGATTGAAAAACTATTAGAAGAAATCGTGAAATAAGTATAATAATAGACGGTATAGTTTTAAGGAGCAGAACATGGCAGAAAATCAGAACCAGACCGCGATACAGGATGTCGTCGCCAATGCCATGACGAATGAGCAAGGGGTCGAACTCAATATCGAGACGGTGTATGATATTCCCGTCCAGATTACGGTCGTGCTCGGCAAGACCGCCATGCCCATCAGCCAACTGCTCAAAATGGGCCGTGGTGCCGTGATCGAACTCGACCGTAAAGTCGGTGAATCGGTTGACGTATACGTCAACGACCGCCTGATCGCCAAAGGCGAGGTCGTGATCGTGGAAGACCGCATCGGCATCACCATGACGGAAATCGTAAAAGCAGAGAAGCAATAACGATGGTGGCGCCACGTCACATCGCTTGCTGGTCTATTGTCCTTGGGGCGAGGTAGAATGTGCGCCTGCTCATCATCGGAAAACCAGACACCCAAATCAGCCTAGCCAGTGAGATCGCACAGACGCGGGGCGCCACCGTGTCGCAAGCGCCAGACGCGGAATCGGCACTGAACCAGCTCCGCAATGGCCGCGGTGCCGACCTCATCATGATGGATGTCGACCATGATATCGCCGGTTTCATCACCAGCCTCAACAATGAGCGTTTTGCCTCCCCGCTCGTCGCCTTCGGCTACAGCAACAATGCGGAAGCAGCGGTGAAAGCGATCAAGGCCGGTGCGAAGGAATATGTGCCCCTGCCACCGAACAAAGACCTGATCGCGGCGGTGCTCGAGGCGATCACGGAAGAATCGAGTCAGATCCTGTTTAAATCCACTGCCATGGAAAAAGTGGTGAAAGTGGCAAAGCAAGTGTCGGGTGCGGATGCGAACGTGCTCATCACCGGTGAATCAGGCACGGGTAAAGAGGTGATGGCGCGCTACATCCACCAACAAAGCAAACGCGCGAAACAAGCATTCATCACCGTCAACTGCGCTGCGATCCCGGAAAACCTGCTCGAATCCGAGATGTTCGGCCATGAGCGCGGTGCATTCACGGGTGCCCTCACCCGCCGTATCGGCAAATTCGAAGAAGCCAATGGCGGCACGTTACTGCTCGATGAGATCAGCGAGATGGATATCCGCCTGCAGGCAAAACTGCTTCGCGCGATCCAGGAACAGGAAATCGACCGTGTCGGCGGCAACAAGCCGGTGAAGCTCTCGGTGCGTATCTTGGCGACTTCCAACCGCAACCTGCAGAAGGAAGTCGAGAAAGGCACGTTCCGCGGCGATCTTTTCTTCCGCCTGAATATCATTCACCTGCAAATGCCGTCGCTGAAAGAACGTCCGGAGGATATCCCGATGCTGGCTTCCCATTTCGCGGAGAAATACGCGAAGGCGAACGATGTGCCAGCGGTACCGATCACCGATGCTGCCATGAAGATGCTGCTTGCTTACCACTGGCCGGGGAACGTACGCGAACTGGAGAATACGCTCCACCGCGCGGTGCTTCTCGCCTCCGGCGGCGTGATCAGCCCCGAAGCCATCATGTTATCGGACGCGGGTGGTTCTCCTGCTGCTACAGCTGCTGCCCCGCAAGGCGGCGCACTGGTCGGCCGCACGATGGACAGCGTCGAGAAAGAACTGATCCTGAATACGCTCGATCACTGCTTAGGGAACCGCACCCATGCGGCGAACATCCTTGGCATCTCGATCCGCACACTCAGGAATAAGCTGAAGCAATACGAAGAAAACGCCGCTAAGACGGGTTCGATGTAATGGCGGAAGAACAAGCACAGGCGATAGCCGGCCCCCAAGGTATCATGGGTCTTTTCTCGAATCTGCCGAAGCTGGCACGATTCAGTGACATCATCTTCGCGATCGGCATCATCTGTATCCTGACGGTGCTGCTGTTCCCGATCCCGACCTTGCTGCTCGATTTCCTGCTGGCACTGTCGCTTACGCTTTCCGTGCTGATCCTGATGAACGTACTGTTCATCTCGCGGTCGCTCGATTTCAACTCGTTCCCGACCATCCTGCTCGTCGTGACCATGTTGCGGCTTGCCTTGAACATCGCCTCCACGCGACTGATCCTTGCAAACGGCCATACGGGCACACAGGCTGCGGGCCATGTGATCCAAGCATTCGGCAGCTTCGTGATGGAAGGCTCGGTGGTGATCGGTGCCATCGTGTTCGCGATCCTGACCATCATCAACTTCATCGTGATCACCAAAGGTTCCGGCCGTATCGCCGAAGTATCCGCACGCTTCAGCTTGGATGCAATGCCGGGTAAACAAATGGCGATCGACGCCGACTTATCGGCAGGCTTGATCGATGAAGAAGCCGCCAAGAAACGCCGCAAAGAACTCGAAGAAGAAAGCTCGTTCTTCGGTGCCATGGACGGTGCCAGCAAATTCGTACGTGGCGACGCGATCGCCGGTCTCCTCGTCACGTTCATCAACTTCGTCGCCGGCATCATCATCGGTGTGGTGCAGCGTAACCTTGAATTCAGCCAAGCCCTTGAAACCTATACCCTGCTCACCATCGGTGACGGCCTCGTCTCCCAGATCCCGGCACTGATCGTCTCGACCGCAGCCGGTATCCTTGTCACCAAATCCGGCGTCACCGGTTCTGCCGATAAGGCCGTGTTCAGCCAGCTTGGCCGCTATCCGCGTTCGATGGGTGTCACGAGCGGCCTTCTGTTCCTGATGGCACTGATGCCGGGTATCCCGCTCTTGCCGTTCATGACGCTCTCCGGCATCACGGGTGGCGCCAGCTGGTTGATCCTGAAGTCGCATAAGAAGGCGAAAGAAGTGGTCGAGGAGAAGCCGAAGGAAGATGCAAAACCCGCCGAAGAACCGGTCGAGAAAATGCTCGAGATGGACGCGCTCAAACTCGAACTGGGTTACGGCCTGCTGCCACTCATCAATTACCAGAAGGGCCACAGGCTTACGGAACAGATCAAGGCGCTCAGGAAACAGCTGGCCAAAGACCAGGGCTTCGTGATGCCAGCGGTACGTATCCAGGATAACATGCAGCTGCAGGCCAACACTTACGTGATCAAGGTGAAGGACATCGAATGCGGCCGCGGCGAAGTGCGCCCCGAGATGCTGATGGTGATGGATCCGCGCGGCGAGAAGATCGGCCTGCCCGGCATGGACACGACCGAGCCGGCGTTCGGGCTGCCTGCGAAATGGGTGGCGGAGAACCACCGCGAGGAAGCCCTCTTCCGCAACTACACGGTCGTTGACCCGCCGACGGTGGTGACGACCCACCTCACCGAAATCATCAAAGAGAATATCTCCGAGCTGCTCTCCTACACCGAGACCCAAAGCCTGCTCGACAGCCTGGGCGAGAAACACAAGAAACTCGTGGCCGACCTGATCCCATCACAGATCACCGTGACCGGCGTGCAGCGGGTGCTGCAATCCCTCTTGGCCGAGAATGTCTCGATCCGCGACCTGCCGACCATCTTAGAGGCCGTGGCCGAAGCCAGCCGCAGCACGACCAATGCAACGCTGCTTACCGAACATGTGCGCACCCGCCTGTCGCGCCAGATCAGCTACTCCCATGCGAACGAGGGTGGCTTCATCCCGATCGTTACCCTTTCACCGGAATGGGAACAGAGCTTTGCCGAAAGCTTAGTGGGCGAAGGCGACGAGAAACAACTCGCCATGTCCCCTTCCCGCCTGCAGCAATTCATCAAGCGCGTACGCGAAACCTATGAGCAATTAGCGGTGCGTGGCGAACTTCCGGTCCTGCTCACCAGTCCGTCGATACGCCCGTATGTGCGGGCCGTGGTGGAGCGCTTCCGCCCCTCGACCATCATCATGTCGCAGAACGAAGTGCATCCGAAGATCAAACTGAAGAACCTCGGCCAGATCTAATCCAGGTATTATCATAAGGGTTTTCAATTTCGTTCTGCAGAAGGCAGCCGAAGCGAAGCGTGCGCAGTCTACAAGTCAGTACTGAGCAACGCCGAGTCTGAAGGATAACGTACTGCAGAGCAGAAGGGGAAACCTTAGTGGGTATGCAAAATCTCGTCGACGGAGACCTGATTGCGTCCCGTGTTCTTCGCGATATAGAGGCGTGTATCCGCCATCTTGTAGAGCGCGCTTGCATCCAGATCATTGCCCATCGTGCTTGAAGCAACGCCGACCGACACCGTGCAGTTCACCGGCTCTTTATCGGAACCCACTTCGAAGCCATGCTTCAAAACCGCAAGGCGCACACGTTCTGCGACCCAGTATGCACCTTCTGCCGGTGTATCCGGCAGCATGATCGCGAATTCCTCACCGCCGATACGCGCAGGGAAATCGGTTTCACGCAGTGCATTCTTGATGATCTTCGCGAGCTCGATCAGCACGCGGTCGCCCACATCGTGGCCATACCCGTCGTTGATACGTTTGAAGTGATCGACATCGAGCAGCAGGATAGACACATCGCTGCTGTTACGCTGGATACGTTTCAATTCCATCTCGAGGAACGAGAAAAACTGACGGCGGTTGGAAAGGCCGGTGAGTGCATCCGTATTCGCGATGCGGGAGAGTTCTTCCTTCACACGGTTCTCTGCTTCCACCCGGTCCGTGATATCACGCAGCGATCCGATGGAGCCGATGATGGTGCCGTGTTCGTCGAACCACGGATGAGACACATCCGACACCCAGATCTTGCGGCCATCTTTGGTGCGCATCAGATAATCGGCCTGCCATTTATTGACATCGCCTTCTTTGCGTTTCTTTTCCAAATCCTCGAACGTATCGACGGTTTTCATACCGTTCGTCACGATACGCGTTTCCAAGATCAGTGAACGGATGGAAAGCTTCATCATCTCCTGCGGTGTGAAGCCGAGCAAGCGAGAGATATTCTGGCTGATGTAGTCGTAGCTCATCGTTTCATAACGAAGGCGATATACCGTATCGGATGCGTAGGAAGTAAGGAGCGCGATCTCGGATTTCATCTGCTCGAGTTGATGCGCCATGCTGTTCGCTTTGGTCTCTGCATCAGGACGGCGGAACGTGGAGGAGAAAACACTGCCGAGCATGGCAGCTTTTCGGGATCCGGAACCGGGTAATTTAGACTTCGACATGGTGGCAATGCTCCTAACAGCACTAATCGTTATTTGGCCACAAGACACAATACCTTGTGACTCCCGATTCCCATCACCACAAAATAAGCCCTGTTCTTCTCGGTGTAACAAATAGGGCGCTTGCACGTCAACTGCAAAGACCGCAATTCACAAACGAAAAATACGTTTTATTTTTTTGCAGCAAAATTTGTATCCATTTTGCCACGCTGTCTGTGGAAAAGTTTAATGAAAATGCGCGCGCATTTATCCGTTCAGCGCGCGCTCGAGCAGTGCGTTCATACGACGCGAAAAACCGGTCACATCCGTGATCGGCTCACCTTCTAAAATATTCGCCTGTGCGAATAACAAGAGCACCGTATCTTTCAGTTTGTCGGATGGGTTCGCAAGCTGCTTATCGATCGATTGGATGATCGCATGTTTCGGATTGATCTCGAGCACTTTCGCCGTGCGTTTCGGCACTTGGTTGTTCTCGACCAGGAATTGTTCCATACGGATATCCATCGCCCATTCCGGTACCACTAAGCACACGGGTGAACCTTCGAGCTTACCGGAGATGCGCACGTCCTGCACGTTCTCGCCAAGCGTTTCCTTGAAGAAAGCGATGAGTTTCTCGTGCTCCGCTTTCACTTCATCCTTCTCGGCTTTTTCTTTTTTGATCTCCGGCTTGATGCCCGCTTGCTTATCGAGATCGACACCCGCACGCGAAACCGAGCGCAATGTCTTGCCCTTGAATTCATTCAGTACATTCACCCAGAAATCATCGACGGTATCGGTGAGTAACACCACCTCGATGCCGCGTTTGATGAAGCCTTCGATCTGCGGGCTTTGCATCAGTGCTTCGTTATTGTCACCGAGTGCGTAGAAAATGAATTCCTGATCGGGCTTCATGCGCGCGATATATTCTTCCAGGCTCACGAGCTTGCCATCCGAAAGCGAGGTTTGGAAACGGCATACGTCTAACAGTGCATCACGGTTCTCGAGCTGGTCGCATAAACCTTCTTTCATCACCGGACCGAAATTCTCCCAGAATGTCTTGAAGGCTTCCGGATCGTCTTTCGCTTTTTTCTTGAGCTCGGAGAGCACGCGATTGCTCACCGCACTGCGTATCTTTTGTACGATCGCGTTGTTCTGCAGTGTCTCGCGGCTGATGTTGAGTGGGAGGTCCTCCGAATCGATCACGCCACGTAGGAAGCGCATATACGCCGGGATCACCTGCACCTGCTCATCGGTGATGAACACGCGTTTCACATACAGTTTCACGCGGCACATGCGGTCCGGATGGAACAGATCGAACGGGCGTTTCGATGGCACGAACAGCAGGTTCGTATATTCCACCGTCCCTTCCGCTTTGTTGTGGAGTGTGAGCCACGGCGTGTCGCCCGCATGGGCCACATGGCGGTAAAATTCGTTATACTGCTCTTCAGTGATATCGGATTTCGGACGCATCCACAGTGCGGATGCCCGGTTCAGCACTTCGGCTTTGTTATCCTCACCCACATATTCGATCGGGAATGCGACATGGTCGGAATAGGTTTTCACGATATGGGTGATCTGGTGCTTGTCGGCATATTCTTTTTCATCCTCGCGCAGGAAAAGTTCGACCGTCGTACCACGCGGATGGTTCTCTTTATCTTTTTCTACGGTGTAGGATTGCTTGCCGTCCGATTCCCAGACATGACCCTGCTCCTCGCCTGCACGGCGAGAGGTGACGCGGACTTTATCCGCCACCATGAACGCGGAATAGAAACCGACACCGAACTGGCCGATCAGGTTCACGTCGCCCTTCGATTGCTTACCGAGTTTCTCTAAGTACGCCTGCGTACCTGAGCGCGCGATGGTGCCAAGATTTTTGATGAGCTCTTCTTCCGACATGCCGATGCCGTTATCGGTGATGGTGAGCGTACCTTTATCGGGGTTGGAACGGATCTGGATCTTCAGTTCCCTGTCGCCTTTGAGGAGCGTATTATCCGTGATGGCTTCGTAACGCAATTTGTCACATGCATCAGAGGCATTCGAGATCAATTCGCGCAGGAAAATATCCTTATTCTCGTAAAGTGAGTGGATGACAAGCTGAAGCAGCTTCCCCACTTCGGCATCGAAGTGATGCATACCCGCGTTTGTTGCTGAATTATCGACTTTTTTCTTGGCAGATGCCGGCATACCTATCTCCTTTGCAAGATAGATATAGGAAGGAACCACCCTTTTTCAAGGGGTGATATCAGTCGAAAATATCGTAAGCGCGCCGTACCGGCACTTCCTGGTGTACATAGACGTTGAGCACGAACGCGATCGCGATCAACATCGAGATCATACTACTGCCGCCGTACGAGAGCAGCGGCAACGGCAGACCCACGACCGGGATCAAGCCCATCACCATCGCCATGTTGATGAAGACGTGCAGGAATAAGATGATTGCGATGCCGCCTGCAATCAATTTACCAAAATAACTATCCGAGCGGAGTGCGATCCGGAGACATACGAGTACGATGCCAAGATACAGGGCCAGGATGGTCATACTGCCCATGAAGCCGAATTCTTCGCTAAGTACGGTGAAGATGAAGTCGGTTTCCTTCTCCGGCAGGAAGGATAGCTGGCTTTGCGAACCTTCCATGAAACCTTTACCGGTGAGTGCACCCGAACCGATCGCAATCTTCGACTGCATGATGTTATAGCCTGAGCCGAGCGGGTCGCTCTCCGGGTTCATGAAGGTGAAGACGCGGCGTTTCTGGTAGTCATGCATATTCGCCCAGAGAAGCGGCAAGCAGGCCAGCCCCACGCAACCTGCGAAGACGAATTTCTTCCAGCCGATGCCGGCTAAGAACATGATGCCGATGCCCGTCATCAGGATGACGAAGCTCGTCCCTAAGTTCGGTTGGATCAGCACGAGTGCGACCGGCACCACGATCATGATGCCGGGGGGTATCAGAAACGCCAGGTGCGGCGTGTTCTGTTGGTGGATCGTGTGGAAATAGCGGGCAAGTGCCAGCACCAAGAATATCTTCATCATCTCGGAGGGCTGGAAATTCACGCCACCCACGTTCACCCAGCGCTGCGCACCCATCCCCACGAAACCGATCAGCTCCACGATGATGAGCAGTGCAAGACCGATGAAATAGGCCTTATACGCATATTTGAACCACAGGCGGATGTCGGTGACCGCGATGAAAAGTACTACCGGAATACACATCAGGAAGCGCGAAAGCTGACGTCCTGCCCAGGGCTCCCAGCTACCGCCCGCGGCGGAATACAGCATCGCAAAGCCCGCAGCCGACACGGCGCAGACCAGGAATATCAGCCCGAAATGCAGCTGGCTGAATTTCGCCAGCAAGCGTGTTTCATCATACGACGTCATGCAGGATCATCCTCGTAAGCTACGTTCAGACGCTGCGCCTCGGTGAGCACGTCACGCGCAACCGGGGCGGCGGCACGTGAGCCGGATTCCCCGTGTTCGATCACGACCGAGCAGGCATAGCGCGGATTGTTCACCGGCGCAAAACCCACGAACAATGCGTGGTTGCGGTATTTGCGTTCGACGACGGCACCCTTCTCCATCCAGCCGGAACGCACCTGCGCCGTACCGGTTTTACCCGCCATCGCATATTGCGGGATGATGATGCGTGAGATGAACGCCGTACCGAGCGGTTTGTTGATCACCATATCCATACCGCCGCGGACGATATCGAGATGTGCTTCGGGGATACCGAGCGACTCCGCCTCTTCCTGCACGGGTGGTTTGGTAGGGGTCGCATCCGCATTCACCAATTCCTTGATGTCGTGGTTATCGCCATCCGTGGCTGATGTGTTTTTCGGCGCTTTTGGTTCCACCGGTTTATTCGCCCACTCACGCACGAGCCGTGGCTTGATCTGTTTCCCGGTCGCGACGCGCGCACCCAAGACCGCAAGCTGCAAGGGGGTCACGAGCACATAACCCTGGCCGATACCGGTGTTCAGGGTCTCGCCCGGGTTCCAGGGTTTGTTATAGGTTTTCATTTTCCATGCACGATCGGGTATCACACCGGATTTTTCGCCGAAGAGCTCGATGCCTTCTTTCTGACCCAGACCCATTTTATGCGCCATCGCGGAAATCGCCTCTACCCCGATGCGCTGTGCGAGTTTGTAAAAGAATACGTTGCAGGATTTCGCGAGTGCCTCCTGCATATTCACGGTGCCATGACCGTCTTCGTTCCAACAACGGAAGCGACGGCCGCCGAATTCGTAGTAGCCCGGGCAGAATGCGGTGGCATGCGGATCGACACCTTCTTTTAACCCGGCAAGCGAGGTGATGAGCTTGAAGGTGGAACCCGGCGGGTATTGCATGCTGATCGCTTTATTGGAGAGCGGCTTATCCGGGTGGTTCACGAGTTCACGCCATTCATCGCCCGTGACGCCGCGCGCGAATACGTTCGGGTCGTAACCCGGACTTGAGACCAGTGTGAGCACATCACCGTTACGGATATCGAGCACCACGACCGTGCCGCCGCTTTCCTTCACGCCGCCTTCGTTCTGGATACGCTGCGCCGCATAGCGCTGCAGGCGGGCATCGACGGTAAGGCGCATATCATCGCCCGGAACACTTTCCTCAAGCGAGAGTTCGCGCACACTGACGCCATGCACATCCACCTCGACACGCTTCACGCCGATCTTACCGCGCAGCTCGTTCTCGAGCTGGTATTCGATGCCGGATTTACCGACCTTGAAATCACCTTGGTTCAGGATGGGGTTCTTCTCGACTTCTTTTTTGCTGGGTGCCGCGATATAGCCGAGCAAGTGCGAACCATAGGTGCCAAGCGGATAGGAACGGATCTGCGAGGTATCGACGAGCACGCCCGGAAGATCCGGCATATTGACCTCGACGCGCGAAACCTCATCCCATGAGAGATGTTCTTTCACCACGAAATAACCGGGGATCTGCTGGGTGGTGAGTTTATGCAGGAGTTTATTGGACTGCGTCTCCTCGAGCTCCAACACATCCGCGATCTTCTTGAAGGCTTTTTTCAGATTCCCCGCTTCTGCCGGATCGATGATCGCGCGGAATTGCTGGTCGTTCTCCGCCATCGGTTCGCCGTTACGATCCATGATACGGCCACGGAGCGGCACCACGGGACGGAGACGGATACGGTTTTCATCAGAGAGTGTTTTATACGTACTCGATTTCATCACCTGTAGATAATACAGGCGCGAGGCAAGGATACTGGTCAGCATCAACTTACCCGTCACCAATACCATGGTGCGGCGTGTAAATCCTCGGGAGCGGGTTATCTGATCACGCATGGAGTTTCAATATCTGTGTATGGAATGCGTAGAGCAAGCGGTGCACCAGCGGATACGCAAGTGTCGAGAACACCCACTGTAATACAACCAAGCGGCTTAAGACAAAATGTTCGTTATAGAAGGCATACCAACCGGCCAGCAGCCCGATGTACAGTATCGTGAAGCCGGAAAAAGAAAGCCAGAGCGCGGGGAATGTGGAGTGGATGAAGTGTTTGCGGTATTCCACCAAGACCCACCATACGATGAGATAGATGAAGGCCGAGGCACCGAACGGTGTGCCATAGACCATATCCTGCGCGAAACCGATACCGATCACGGCGACGCGTGGCATCGTCTCAGGCCAGAAGACGCACCAGTAGACCACACTCATCAGCACGAGAAGTGGCATAAACAATGCGAGTCCCGGGATACCATAATGCACTTCGCTTAGAACAATGAGGCAAAGGCAGGAAACGAACGGTAGCGATAGAACCCATTTTTTTTCGGTGGTGTGGATCATGCTTAATGTGCTGCTGCAGGTGCTGGCGTGTCTATCGGCGCGGGTGGAGGGGTGGTGACCGGAGCATCGCTCGGCACATGAGCCGTTGGCGCAGATGCTTTCTTGGTTTCCGTTTTCGGTGTCTCGGTTTTGGTCGGCTCGGTTTTCGGTGCCTCTTTTACCGTATCGGATTTCGCTGCCGGCTTCTTGGCTTTGTCGGCTTTCGGGGTAAGGCGTGTGTGTTTGAATTGGATGATGTTCACATATTCCAGTTTACCGACATTCACGAACGGTTGGATCACCGCCTCTTTCTCGCGCATCTCCTTCACCGTGCCGACCGGCAGGCCCGAAGGATAATATTCACCGTCACCCGAGGTGGTGATGGTCTCGCCCGCTTCCATCTGCGTCGCGATCGGGATGTGCTTCATGAGCGGGTTATCGAGATTGTTACCGGTCAGGATACCGCGCTCTTCCGTGATGCTGCTGATGACCGGCACGCGCGAATTGATATCGGTGATGAGAAGTACGCGGGAACTGGTATCCCCTACTTCCAGGATACGGCCGACCAGACCTTTATCGTTCACCACGATCTGGCCTTTTTCCAAACCATCGCGGGAACCCGCATTCACCATCGCGGCACGGCCAAGCGAGTTCGAGACTTCCATGATCACACGCGCGGTGACGAACTGCAGCTCCGGTTCCGGCACGAAGTTGAGGAGACCACGGAGTTTCGCATTTTCGACGGCGAGCTGGGTCGCCATCGATTGCATATGGATCAGGCGTTGGTTCTGGCGCCGCAGGAATTCATTCTCGGTATAGACGTTCACCGCATCGAAGATGCTTTCCTTGACCGCGATCACGCCGCGCACCGGCAGCGAAAGTACATCCACGACTTTAGTGACGATATCCATCACCTCGGCACGCAGCATGCTCACATGCTCTTCATTGGAGCGTACATAAATCACCGTCGCACCCACGGCGAAAAGCAGGAAAATCAGTGTCATACGCATGACAAGGCCACGCAGCGGCATGACTGCGCTTACAATCGATAGACGTTCTGATTTCCTTGAAGCCATCGGCTATCCTACAACACCTAGATGCAGCACCCCACTGCACACCACAACATCTATGGTATATAGAAGACGAAAATTATTGCCAGTAAAAAGTGACGATGCCTTTGTAAGAAATACAAAAATCTTATCCACAGACCAAACAAAAAAGCCGCACTGTTGAGAGCGCGGCTTTTTTAAAATCGTATGTCCGATTAGTCTTGTTTGAATAGCACGTGGCGGAATTTCTTGAATTCCTCAAGCACACGGCCAGTGCCGAGCGCCACGCAAGAGAGCGGATCGTCAGCCACGAATACCGGCAGACCCGTTGCTTTGCGGAGCACGAGGTCGAGGTTACGCAGCAGCGCGCCACCACCCGTCATCACGATACCTTTATCGACGATATCAGAAGACAGTTCCGGCGGGGTGCGTTCGAGTGCCACTTTCACCGCTTCCACGATCTGCGTGACCGGCTCTAATAAGCTTTCCGCGATCTGGTGTTCGGTGAGCGTGATTTCTTTCGGCACGCCGTTGATCAGGTCGCGACCTTTGATTTCCATCGTGTCGCCATCGCCTTTTTTCGGCGGGCATGCAGCACCGATGGTTTTCTTGATCTTCTCTGCAGAGGATTCACCGATCAGCAGGTTATGGTAACGGCGGATGTAAGAGATGATGGCTTCGTCCATCATATCGCCACCGACGCGCACCGAACGCGCATATACGATGCCACCGAGAGAGAGTACGGCGACTTCCGTCGTACCACCGCCGATATCGACGATCATGGAACCAGTCGGCTCGGTGACAGGCAGACCCGCACCGATC
>RGZB01000038.1 GCA_010031735.1 Pseudomonadota bacterium
TCATCGGGCTCCTCTGGTTCTTCCGGTTCTGCTTCGGGTTCAGGCTCTGGTTCATCCGGCAGCTCTGGATCATCGGGCTCCTCTGGTTCTTCCGGTTCTGCTTCGGGTTCAAGCTCTGGCTCATCCGGCTCTAGCTCCGGCTCAAGCTCTGGTAGTAACAGTGTCTTCTGCCCGTGTAATTCGAGTGCAAACTGCAATGCCGGTGAATCCTGCTCTGGCGGTCACTGCATCAAGATCGGCGGCGTAGTCACCCAGTGTAAGTCGCAACGTTTCTGCAGCTGCAGTTCATCAAGGGATTGCCAAACGAATGAGACCTGTTCTGAAGGCAAGTGCAGAACGATTTCCGGCAGCTTCTCGACGGAGTGCAAAACAACCATCAATGACAATGCACCATTCTAAGAGAGATGCCGAATAAGATGACAAAGCAGGTAAGTTTAATGTATGGTGTTGGTCATGAATCGTAGGTTTGTATTACTCATCGCCTTATTCTGCATTGCGTTTTCGGTGTATATCGGATCCGCGGTGGCCAGCCAATATTATTTCTTCTGCCCTCCGAATAATATCCGTACCGCCTGCAGTGGGTGTGATTGCACCTGCGGACAGATGGTGCGCCCCTGCAAAGCAGGCCAAACCTGGGTGAAAACGGTATTTGGCTATATCTGTACAGGTAACCCAATTGCAGAATGTATGACGAGCGAGGTCGATAGCCCGCCGGGCAGCAATACGCCAGGTGAATACCCGAAACGCGGTGAAAAACGTGATGCCTGGAACGGCGGCCCGTGGACAGGTTTCAAAGCCACCCCTGATTATATCCCAGGTCCTTATAACAACGAGTCCATCCCGCAATATGTCGGTGGCCAGGGCCAATGCGAAACCAAAAATAAAGACGGTGGTATCGTCAAATATAAAAAATGCAAACCGCCGACCTGCGAAAAAACCAAAACCACGACGAATGCAGACGGTAGCACTTCCACCTCTTGCGAAAAATATAAATGCGCGGATGATGAGCCAGAATGCCATCTGACAAACGATGCGCCGCCACAATGTAAGCCGTACTGCTATGAGTGTGACACGGTATGCAGCGGTATCTGTGCGAACGCGAAATTCAACTGCCAGCAAGTAGATAAAGATCTCTATATTGCATGCCTTTCACACGCGTTTAGAGAATTCAACCGCTGTGTCTATTATTGGCCGCAGAAACATTGCGAGACCTACATGCCGGACGAGCAGGAATGCTGCATCCGTAACCGCGGCCTTACCGCGACCTGTAACCTGCCATAATCGCATAGGTTTCAGAGGGCTTTAATCCTTTATTGACTAACATGCCCCGAGTGCGTAGTATCCGCGCTCCAAATCACTATTTTTATTACTTTTTACCCCTTCGAGGACGGCATGAAACCCTCTCAAAAACCGACAAATAACTGTTTCTCTTCAGGCCCTTGTGCAAAACGCCCAGGATTTTCTGTGGACGCACTTAAAGATGCTGCGCTCGGCCGCTCACACCGCTCCAAATTGGGCAAAACCAAACTGAAGGAAGCCATCGACCGTACGCGTGCCGTACTTGGCGTACCGTCTGATTACAAAATCGGTATCGTTCCGGCTTCTGATACGGGTGCAGTGGAAATGGCAATGTGGTCAATGCTGGGCGCTCGCCCCGTCGATATGCTCGCCTGGGAAAGCTTCGGTGAAGGCTGGATCTCCGATGCCAAGAAAGAACTCAAGATCAAAGATCTGCGCGAATTCAAGGCAGGCTACGGCGAACTGCCGAACCTTGCAGACGTCAACACCAAAACCCACGACGTGGTCTTCACATGGAACGGCACCACCTCCGGCGTAAAAGTGCCGGATGGTAACTGGATCAGTGATTCCCGTGAAGGCCTGATCATCTGCGATGCGACCTCTGCGGTGTTCGCCATGGACCTGCCGTGGAAGAAACTCGATGTCGTCACCTACTCCTGGCAGAAAGTCATGGGGGGTGAAGCAGCGCACGGGATCATCGTGCTCTCTCCGGCAGCGGTGAAGCGTCTCGAGACCTACACGCCATCCTGGCCGATCCCGAAAATCTTCCGCATGAGCAAAGGTGGCAAGCTGATCGAGGGTATCTTCGAAGGTGAGACCATCAATACCCCTTCTATGCTCTGTGTGGAGGATGCGCTCGACGGCCTGAAATGGGCTGAATCGGTCGGCGGTCTCCAAGGCCTGATCAAACGTTCGAACGCAAACCTCGCGGCACTCGAAGCATGGGTTTCTAAATCCAACTGGATCGGCTTCCTCGCTTCTAAGAAAGAGATCCGCTCGAACACCTCCGTGTGCCTCAAGATCACGGACCCGTGGTACACCGCGCTTTCAGTAGAAGAACAGGCAAACGGTGCGAAAAAAATCGCTTCGTTGCTCGAGGCGGAAAAAGTCGCATTCGACATCGGTTCTTACCGTGATGCACCGGCAGGTCTGCGTATCTGGTGCGGTGCGACCGTCGAAACAAAGGATATTGAAACACTTTGCCAGTGGCTCGATTGGGCTTATGCGCAAGTAAAAACCCCCGCTAAAGCGGCCTAACATTCAGAATATAACGAGGACCCCCATGCCTAAAGTACTGATCGCCGATAAACTCTCTCCACGTGCGATTGAGATCTTCAAAGAGAATAAGATCGATGTCGATGTGAAAATCGGTATGACGCCAGAAGAGCTGTTGAAATGCGCCGACCAGTATGACGGCATCGCGATCCGCTCCGCGACCAAGATCACCAAAGCCGTTCTCGATGTTGCGAAAAAGCTGAAAGTCGTCGGCCGTGCAGGTATCGGTGTGGATAACGTGGACATCCCGGCTGCAACCGCGCGCGGTGTTATCGTGATGAACACGCCGTTTGGCAACTCCATCACCACCGCGGAACACGCGATCGCCATGATGTTCGCAGTCGCCCGCCAAATCCCGGCGGCAAATGCATCTACCCATGCAAGCAAATGGGAAAAATCCCGTTTCATGGGTGTTGAGATCACTGGTAAGGTGCTCGGCCTCATCGGTTGCGGCAACATCGGCTCTATCGTCGCTGATCGTGCACAAGGCCTCAAAATGCGCGTCATTGCATTCGACCCGTTCCTCACCAAAGAACGTGCGAAAGACATCAACGTGGAGAAAGTGGAGCTCGATGAGCTGCTGAAACGCGCGGACTTCATCACGCTACATACGCCACTCAATGACCACACGCGTAATATGCTCAATGAAAAATCACTCCGTACCACCAAAAAAGGTGTGTACATCATCAACTGCGCCCGTGGCGGCCTGATTGATGAAGCAGCCTTGAAAAAACTGATCGATGAGAAGCACATTGCCGGTGCAGCGCTCGACGTGTTCCTGGAAGAGCCGGCGAAAAACCATCCGCTCTTCGGTATGGAAGACGTGGTGGCAACCCCGCACCTCGGCGCTTCCACGAACGAAGCGCAAGAGAATGTGGCGCTGCAGGTGGCCGAACAAATGTCTGATTATCTCAACAACGGTACGGTCACGAATGCACTCAACATCCCGTCCGTTTCGGCAGAAGATGCGAAAAAACTGAAACCGTATGTCACGCTCGGCGAACAGCTCGGCGGCTTCATCGGCCAGCTCGTTCAAACCGGTATCAGTAAAATCAAGATCGAGTACGAAGGTCGTGTTGCCAAACTGAATACCAAGCCTATCACTTCTGCGATCCTCAAAGGCATCCTTACCCCAATCACGGATTCCGTGAATATCGTGAATGCGCCGTCTGTTGCGAAAGACCGCAAGATCGAGATCAGCGAAGTGCATAACGAAAAGACCGGTGACTATAACACGCTCGTAACGCTCACTGTCACAACAGACCGTCAGGAACGCAGCATCTCCGGTACGTTATTCGGCGGCACGAAACCGCGTATCGTCTCTGTCGGTGGTATTAAGCTCGAAGCCAGCGTGGGTCAGTTGATGCTCTACGTAAACAACGAAGACAAACCGGGCCTGATCGGCAACCTTGGCAAGGTGCTTGGCGATGCGAAGATCAACATCGCGAACTTCAACCTCGGCCGTAACGACCAGAAGAACGATGCCGTAGCCCTGGTCGAAGTCGACCAGGAGATCAGCAACGACGTGGTGGAAAAGGTTTCCAAGCTCCCGAGCGTAAAACAGGTGCGTTTACTTCGCTTCTAATGTAGACTTCCTGTCCAAGGGGTTTAAGAAGTGTTCGATAATACCGTAGTTGTTTTCCTGGTCATACTCTCCGCATGCGCGGCAGCATTGCATTCTTTACGGTTCAAACCTTCGCCTTATATCAATGCCCTGCTCGGTGTACTCGCGCTTTTTTCCGTATGGTTCTATACGGAATACGGCCATTTCCACTGGGTGAAGAAAACCGACCCTACGTTTATGGAAGCCAACCACGGCTCCAGTGACAAGCGCACCTATTTCCACTGGCATGAGATCTACCATTATTACCTTGGCGCGAAATATTATCCCGAATTGAACAACTATGGACTTTACGAGGCCGTTGCCCTGGCTGACCATGAGTCGGGTAACCAATATATCCAGGTTCCACGTGTCCGTGACTTATCGAACAAATTACAAAGCATCACCTACACAGAAGCGCTCGAGCGTGCACGCACCATCTATAAGCCACGCTTCACCGAAGCGCGTTGGAAAGAATTCAGCGACGATCTGGCCTATATGAAATCAATCGCCCCGCGCGATTGGCTGGATCTTGGTATGTATGATGCGGGTTTCAATCCAACCCCAGCCTGGTGCGTGATCGGTACTCCGCTTGCGAATCTGCTACCCATCACTCCGCCCTCCACTTCTCTACCCGCTACGTGGGATAAGGCAGAATTACTGCCGCTTATCGACGTGGTGCTACTGTTGATCGCACTCGGATTTATATGGCATACCTTCGGCACGATCCCGCTTCTGCTTTTTGTCATCACCTTCGGCACCAGTTTTGTTGCAAGCGAACGCTGGATCGCCGGCAGTTTCTTACGCTATCCTTGGCTGGTCACGCTCATCATCGGTATCTGCATGATGCGTAAAGAACGCTGGCTGGCAGCGGGTATGCTGCTTGGTTTCAGCGCAGCGATGCTTATTTTCCCGGTGGTATTTGGCATGGGTGCCGCAGTGGCGCTTGGCTGGCGTGTTTACCAAAATAAGAAGGCTGCACGCAAGCAGCTGATCGAGTTCGCGGCGGGTTTTGCAGGTATCTGCCTGCTGCTATTTGTGCTGAGCTTGCTGATGTTCGGATGGAGTTACTGGGAAATATTCTTCAGTCAAATCGGCATCCATAAGAACATGTTCTATGTCTGGCATATCGGTTACCGCCGCGTGGCGGTGTGGGATACCTGGGTTCCCAACCAGACCTTCTGGTGGTCAGAAGGCTTAAGCAACTTCACCGCCTGGAATGCCCGCCTCAATATGAGCTGGGATAGCCAGCAATGGTTCCAACTGCCTATCATGTGCTCCCTGCTTGCTGCGGCCGGATGGGGAAGCCGCAAGCTGCAGCCAGAGGAAACTACGTTGCTGGTAGGCGGGCTCACACTGTTCTTGTTCGCGATTCCTGCAAACTACTACTACATATACTGTTCGCTGATACCCTGCGTCTTCTATGCCGTGCATAAAGGCTCACGCGAACGTGCACTGCTCATTGCCTTCATGCTGTTGTGGTTTATGATCTACCTTCTGCCGAACTTCAGCCGTGACGACCTGGTGAAGAACTACTACATCTGTATCGCGATCACCGCCTACTTCCTGTTCTGGGTAGGCATACGCTTCTTCGATGAGAAAAGCCGCTTGAGCAGATACCTTGCCAAGACATTCTTACAAAAATAACGGGATAAAACGATTTACGCTTTGCTGTGCTTGCTGACGAAGTTAAAGATCGTTGGCACGATCTCTTCGCGGAAACGACGGCCGTTGAAGCTGCCGTAATGGCCCACTTCCTTTTGCAGATGGTATTTCTTCTTGTCAGCAGGCAAGCCTTTACAAAGGTCGATCGCAGCTTTGGTTTGGCCTACACCTGAGATGTCATCGCGCTCACCTTCAACAGCGAGGAGTGCGGTTTTGGTAATCGCTTCGGGTTTTACCGGACGACCGCGCGAAACCATCTTGCCTTTCGGCAATGCAAACTCTTGGAATACCAGGCGCACTGTCTGTAAGTAAAATTCGGCCGGCAGATCCATCACTGCAAGGTATTCATTGTAGAATTTCTTGTGGGCTTCCGCGCTATCGCCATCGCCTTGCACCAGATGCATGAAAAGCCCTAGATGCTCGCCGATATGACGATCCAGATTCATCGACATGAAGCCAGAGAGTTGGATGAAACCCGGATAGACCTTGCGCATGAAACCCGGGTAATTGACCGGCACATGCGTGATAACGTTCTGTTCGAACCATTCGATCGGGCGTTCATACGCCGTTTTATTGACTTTTGTGGGGTTCACACGCGTATCGATCGGGCCACCGATCAATGTCATGGTATCCGGCGTGTACTTATTGTTTTTCGCTGACATGATAGCGACCGCAGCCATCACCGGCACAGAAGGCTGGCATACCGCCATAAGATTCACATTTGAGCCTAGATGCTCGGTAAATGCGATAACATAATCGACATAATCATCGAAATCGAACGGTCCGAGCGACATGGGTATATCGCGGGCATTCGCCCAATCCGTGATATATACATCGAAATAGGGCAGCGTATCCTGCACCGTACCGCGAAGTAATGTCGCGAAATGGCCAGAAAGCGGTGCGACAATCAGCATTTTCGGCTGTGGTTTTACCGATGGTTCTTTTTTGAAATGGATCAGTCGGCAAAATGTTTTTTCGGTCACCAATACTTCTTTAATCGCGACGGCTTTCCCATCTACTTTGACGCTCTTGATGCCGAATTCCGGCTCCGCGTAGTTGCGTGTGATACGTTCCAGCAATTCGAAGTAAGCACCGAACGAACGGCCAGCCTGCGTGTAAGCGAGCGGGTTCATCGTGTTGGTATAGAGATTCTTTGCGAAGGATGCTGCCACATTCACTGGCGTAGTGAGTGCACGCTGGATTTCCATCCAAGAATACAAATGATGATTATTAAAGAAGCGGTTCATGGTTTAAAACCTACATGAATAATCTTACGATTACAACTAATTAGCCTTTTTTCCGACCATTTCCAGCAATTGGTGTAGCGCTTTGTCTACAGCCGACTGCCGGATGGCACTACGGCTGCCGGAAAACAGGTTTTTACTGCACAATGTCTCATCTAAGGCCGATGTAGCAATAAATACCAACCCGACCGGTTTTTCGGCATTCCCCCCCGTGGGACCTGCGATGCCGGTCACCGCCACTGCGAGATCTGCACCCGTTTTCTGGCGTACGCCCTCAGCCATGGCGCGTGCGACCGCCTCGCTCACAGCACCGTGTGCCGCGATAAGCTTTGCATCGACACCGAGAAGCGCCGACTTCGCTGCATTCGAATACGTGATGAATCCCTCTTCGAATACTACAGAAGAACCTGAGATATCCGTAATCGCGCCGGCGAGTAATCCACCGGTGCAAGACTCCGCTGTGGTGACCTTCAGTTTTTTCTTCGTGAGTGTCTCAACGAGTGTCTGAGCTTTTTGCATCTAGACCGGCTTCCCGATCCACGGCACCACCAGAATCATGAAGAACAAATAGATCGCCGCACAAGTAAGACCCGACGCAATACCCGCAAGCACATCATCAAGCATGATACCTATCGGATTTTGCATATTGTCTTGCACGCGGCGGATGATCCACGGCTTGAATATATCAAACAGGCGGAAGGTTACAAATAGCAGGATATAGATTGATACGACCGTTAGTGTCAGCCATTCAAGACCTTGGAGCGCATAGATCGGCTTCACCGTTGCCTGGAAGATGATGGGACCCACCATGAATACGAGCAATGCGACGATCTGCCCTACCACTTCGTCGATCACGATAGAGCCATGATCGTGCACACCCAGTGCTTCCGTATAGGGTTTGCATGCCCAGATGCCCAAACCAAAACAGATGGCCGCAAAGGCCGCAAGCTTCAGTTCCATATAGAGTTCGATATTCACCATCGCCAAGTGGATGATCGCCATTGCAGCCAAACTTCCGAACGTACCGGGTGCAAACGGGATTTTGCCCACGCCGAAGAACGTACAGATGAGAGATGCTGGATGGAAGAACGGAAGCGGTTTTTTTATCGCCTTTTGAGGCACTGCTTTTTCGAGTACCTGCTTGCTGAGAGATTTCTTAGTGGTGGGTTCGTTCGCCGTAGGTTTCTTCGTTTGCTTCTTTGGCATATCTAATCCTCGTTTACAGGTAGTTTAACTGCAACCACCGCTTCAGCAGCTAGCCCTTCCCTACGACCCAAGAAACCGAGTTTCTCTGTCGTGGTAGCCTTCACGTTTACACGCGAAGTCGGTAATTTCAAGAGTTTTGCAACACGGTTCCTCATTGCATCCCGGTACGGTGATACACGGGGCGACTCGCCAATGATGGTGATATCCACATTCACGATACTGCCGGATTTCTTCGCCACGAGCTTTGCAGCATGCTCTACGAAAGTTTTGGAATCCGCACCCTTCCATTTCTTATCGGACGGAGGGAAATGGAAACCGATATCGTTCTCTCCCACTGCACCGAGTAATGCATCAACGAGGGCATGCAGACCTACATCCGCATCCGAATGGCCTTCCAAACCCTGCGTATGCGGCACTTTTACACCGCAGATCGTCACATACTTGCCACTCGTGAAGGCATGTACATCGTAACCACTGCCTATGCGTGTTTCATATTCCATCAACCGCTTCCTGTCTGCCTGTGTCGTGATCTTTTGATTTGCTACACTTCCCTCCACCACCGCAACCGTAATACCTGAAAGCTCTGCCACCGCCGCATCATCCGGAAGGTCTTTGCCTTTAAGCTTCTTATGCGCAGCAAGGATATCTTTGAAATGGAAACCCTGCGGCGTTTGTACGGAAACAAGCGCCTCGCGCTTCAGTGTTCTTGTCACTTTTCCTGCCGTCACTTCCTTGATCGTATCGGTACAAGAAAGTGTTGGAATGACCGCTTTCGCGGAAGCCAATTTCTTAATCACTCGTGTGATCGTTTCCTTGTCGATGAACGGGCGTGCGGCATCGTGGATGAGGACATATTTTGTTTGCTTGGCATCGCACGACTCAAGCCCGAGGCGTACCGAATCTTGCCTGGACTTGCCACCTTTGACTGGTTTCAGCAGCGGTAAATGGCCTACATTCTTCTCGTAGATTTTCGCATAATCTTTGTGGATGACGACCTTTACAGCGTCCACGAGCGGGTGGGAAAGGAAGGCACTAACCGTATGTTCCAAAACGGTTTTACCGGAAAATACCGTATATTGCTTCGGGGCCCTGCCGCCAAAACGGGATCCCGTCCCTGCCGCCACGATGAGTGCAACAACCTGATTTTTCTTGATTTTCTGCGCCATTGATGCTAGTTATCGAGCCCCTTAAAGGCAGTACTATGTCGATACAAATTGACAATATCAAGCTCAAACATAACGTGATACTGGCGCCGATGTCCGGCGTCACTGATCTGCCGTTTCGCAGACTCGTGAAACGCTATGGCGGTGGGTTGGTGGTATCGGAAATGATCGCAAGCCGCGCGATGATCATCGAAACGCGTGAGAGCTTACTCAAAGCCAAGAACGAACCTGAAGAATTCCCGATGGCTGTACAGCTTGCTGGTTGTGAACCAGAGGTGATGTCGGAAGCCGCCAAATTGAATGAAGATTCTGGCGCAGCGCTGATCGATATCAATTTCGGCTGCCCGGTGAAGAAAGTTACGAACGGCCATGCCGGTTCTGCCATGATGCGCGATGAACCACTTGCTGCAAAAGTGCTGGAAGCAACCGTAAAAGCGGTGAAGCTTCCGGTCACACTTAAAATGCGTATGGGTTGGGACCATAACAATTTGAACGCACCGAAGCTTGCGAAGATCGCAGAAGACCTCGGCATCAAGATGATCACCATCCACGGCCGCACGCGCAATATGCTGTATAACGGCACGGCGGATTGGAAGTTTATCCAAAGCGTGAAAGATGCCGTGAAGATTCCGGTGATCGCGAACGGTGATATCACCACACCGGAAAAAGCAGCCACTGCGCTTTCTGAATCGGGTGCAGATGGTGTGATGATCGGTCGTGGTGCTTATGGCCGCCCTTGGATCGTGCAGCAGGCAGCCCATTTCCTGCAAACAGGGGAGAAGTTAGCCGATCCGTCTCTCGCCGAAAAATACGCGATCATGACAGAGCATTTCGATGCCATCCTTACCCATTACGGGGTCGATGCGGGTATCCGTATCGCGCGTAAACATATCGGCTGGTACACCACGGGGCTTCCGAGCTCTGCAAGCCTGCGTAACGAAGTCATGCGCTGCCTAGACCCGAAAGAAGTGACTCGACTGCTTTCTGAATTCTTCACGCCGCTTTTGGAGTCTGCACAGGAAGTATCGCACGGCCGTCTGCACGCCGCTTAGGCTGCTTTCTTCTTTTCTAGTTTTTCGTAGCTTTGCCAAGGCTTCTCCACGCGCGGCGGGAATGCGAGTTCGAAATTCGCACGAATCATATCGAGGTTTGGGCTGTAATACGGATCTTCGCGTAACTGTGCGCTCCAACGCATCCGCACCACCGCCGCCTCACCATTCAGGCGTTCGATACGCTCTGCCGTATCGTCTTTACCCCGTGTTGCAGATTCATGGTGATAGAGTTCTGCGTACGGCGTCCACACGATAAGCAAACCCTTCTGGCGCAGGCGCAGGCAGAAGTCGATATCGTTATATGCGACCTTTAGCTCTTTCTCGTCCATGCCACCGACACGCTGATAAATCTCACGGCGTGTGACGAGGCATGCAGCAGTTACGGCCGATACATCATGTACCAACTGTGCACGCCCGAAATAGCCTTGGGTATTGCGTGGCATACGGATCAGGAAATGGCGGGCCACCGTGCCTTTGAAATAGCCACCGCCCAACACCACACCCCCGTGTTGGATGGTATTGTCCGGGAAATAGAGTTTTGCACCGACCGCACCGACATCCTTGCGGAGCGCCTGCCCTACCATTTCGGTCAACCAATCAGGACTGATCACTTCCGTATCGTTATTGAGGAGGCAGATAACTTCGCCCTTCACCGCCTTCACGGCTTCGTTATTGATAGCTGCGTAGTTGAATGGCTTGTTATAGTCCATCACGTGCACTTTGGGATTCTTCACGATTTCTTTGAAATAACTGATCGTCGCAGGATCATCGCTTTGGTTATTCACGATCATGATCTCGTAATTCGAATAGGTGGTTTTCTCTAAGATGCTATCTACTGCACGTTTCAGAATCTCCATGCCATTCTTGGTAGGGATGATGATAGAGACGAGCGGCGCAGGGTTCGGCACCGGCCACACCACCCGGTGATGCACAGAGATCGTGGAATTCTGCATCTTCGCACCCGGGTTGGTGCTTTCCACATATTCGCCGATGACTTTGCGTGCTGCTTCGAATGCATACATTTTAGCATCGATACCGCGTGCGGTAGACCCTTCAATCGCACGCCAGTGATACAGAATCTTCGGGATATGGCGGATACGCTCAGGAGTCGTATGTGGGAGCGAACGGAGCGTCAGATCATAATCCTGCGAACCTTCGCGGCCTTTACGGAATCCGTTGATCTTCTCCAGGATGCTGCGGCGGAAAACACCCAAGTGTGAGAACATATTTTGGCCCAAGAAGAGGTCGAGGTTCCACTCCGTTTTGAAATACGGATCGAACCGCGTCCCCGCTTCATCGATCTTGTCTTCGTCGCTATAGATCAGATCAACATCCGGATGTGCGTTGATCTCATTCACCACATAATAAAGCGCGTATTCCGGCAGAATGTCGTCGTGATCGAGCAATGCCACGAATTCACCGGTCGCGAGCGCCAGCGCGCTGTTGCTGCTTTCCGAGATATGGCCGTTCGTCGGGCGGAATACCACTTTGATGCGCTTGTCTTTTGCCGCGTATTCCTCGAGAACCTTTTTGATGTGCGGTGCAGGCGAAGCATCATCGGCAATACAGAATTCCCAGTGGGTATATAGTTGGTTCAATACCGAATCGATAGCGAGACGCAGCCATTTTTCATCGACGTTATAGACCGGCATCACCACGGAGATCAGCGGCTGATGTTTGAAAGTCTTGATATGTTCTTTGATTTGGGTGCGGTCGCTTTCGGTCAGCGTATCGAAACTCTGTATCCAGCGCTGATATTCATTCGGGTTGGTGCGGTATATACCTTCATTATTCGGCGAAATGTTATTCTTCAGGTAAAGCATGCCGTGCTTCAAGATATCTTTGAACCCAAGCGACCTCAGCCTGCGCCAGTTCGAGGGATCGAGCCCCGCACGCGCAACCAATACTGCGGCACGTAGTGGTGCGGTGATTTTCCAAGAAGTGGATTCCTTCATGAACTTCACCACCTGCTCGGCTTCCATGATACGGTGTTCCAGCTGATTGAACTGGATATTCATCGTATCGATCGCCGCCTGTTGTTCTGCGATATATTCGCGGAGTGATTCTTTTTCTTGGTAAAAGATATTCTTCTGGCGTTCTAAACGGAGAGCTAGATCGCGGATATTAATCGCATCCTCTATCCAGAAATAGGCGAATGCTTCCGTCTCTTCGGCTGCTTTTTTCACCGCAGCATGGATACGGTCAAACGCTGCCGGGTCAGCCTTTCCTTTCTCCGCAGCTTTGAGTAAGCCAAATAACTCATCTGTCCATTTTTGGATGTCCGGATGAATCGCTTCTTCTACTGTCTTGCCCTTATGGTGTACAAGTGCATGCTTAACTAAGGATTCAAGCGGCGCATCTGGCGCAGGCCATTCTATACCCAGTTCCTTGGATAAGGTATTTGCTACTCTCGAAGCATCCGACGTAAATGCATCGAACCCTATCACGCTACGGGTAAGTCCACGCGATGCTTTCTCCGCTGCCAGATTATACATACACCAGAGCAGTAAGGATTTATCGTATGGGAAAAGATTACGCTTCTTGAGTGATGCAGCCACTGCATACGGATCGCGGAACATAAAGGCACATACAAGACGTGTATCCTGCTTCTTCAAGATATCTTTCCATAACGGTAATGTCAGTGAAAGCCGTGGGTCTTTGACCGCGTAGAGCGATACATCGGAGAAATCACGCTTCAGTATATGGGCTAGTTCGTCTACAAAATCCTTGCTGCGTGATTGCCAATCTTCGGGAAGCATGCGCGTATCATCCCACCTTCGCGATAGTGACTCAAGCAAACGCTCCTGGATTGCGACGATATCCGCATGCTCGAAGAACCCTTCTTCATTATCGCTTTCCGGCGGCAGCAGGTTCGCACTCAAATCAGCGCCGAGCATTTGGCACATGTGCGCTAAAGCAGAGGTGCCGCTACGGTGCATACCAAGGACTAGTAATGCCGTGTGCGTGCTTTTACCCATGGTTACAGACTTTTAATAAAGCTGGAGAATTCGCGAATGACGTCCCGGTACAGGTCACGTTTGAAATGCACGATCAGGTCTGGAAGTTCTTTATGGTTTGTCCATTTCCATTCACAGAATTCCGGCCGCTCGGTCGCGATATTGATCTCAGAATCCTTGCCTAAGAAACGCATGGCGAACCATTTCTGGCGCTGGCCCTGGAATTTGCCTTTCCAGAGTTTGGCAGCAAGATAGTCCGGCAGGTCGTATTGGTACCAGTCCTTACTTTCCGCAATGACTTCCACGTTATCCGTGCCCACCTCTTCCTTGAGCTCTCGAAGCGCAGCCTCGAGCGGCGTCTCCCCACGGTCGATACCACCCTGCGGCATCTGCCACGCTTCACTACGCGTATCGATCCTGCGCGCGGCGAATATCTTGCCGTCGCGGTTGATAAGCATCATACCTACACCAGAGCGGTAGGGCTTCGTTTTCGCTTTCTGCGAATGATCGGTTATATCTTTCTTCATTCTATTTACTGATAAGGTTCTTCGCCGGGACAACGGTAATACCGCGTTTTCCTGCCCCCTCCATCCATGCCCTTACTGCATTCACAGTGAGCGGATAGGGGCGGCCAACCGCAATGGCATATCCCTTTTGATTTGCCACGGATTCCAGCTCGTTCAGCTTCTTTTCGATGGCTTCTTCCGTGATATCCTCATCCAGCACAATCGTATACGGAATAGTGTCCGCTTTCAGCGTACCCGCAAGATCAGCTACCTGAAAATTGCCCGGACGCTGCTGGTATACGAAAAAAAGTCGCTCGTCTTTGATTTTACTAAGGACTGGTTCAAACAAATTACGTGAGAAAGTAAAGTTTTCATTTTGTGCGGCTATAAGGCCTTCATAGCCTTGCGCTTGTGTCAGCACGGTGTAGAGCTGGTCGATATTCTGGCCGCTGGTGGATTTGCTAAGAAGCGCGAGCGGACCCGGATCGGTAATCGGATAATCTGCGGTCTCCATCGGTACCTCAAGCAGGATGGAATAGCCAAGACCCTTAGCACGTTGCACCCATTCCTGCAGGCTATTTGCATAGGCTGAAAAAGCGAGCGTTACGTTCGCCGGCAAGGTGATGGCCTCTTCGGTCGTTGCCTTACTAAGGCCAAGGCCAGTGATGATGATGGCCACGCGATTACCTTTGATAGCGTCGGCAGGAGAGGCGAGGTCGGTTTTGGTCTTAGCCGTATCCGCTTTAGCCGTATCGGCTTTGCCGTTTCCCGCTTTTGCAGTGCCAGACTTATCGGGTTCGGTCTTAGGCGCCTCTACGCTTTCTCCGCCTTTTGCATCCGGCACGGGAACTTTGTCCCCATTCGGGGTACCTTCCTTGGCTGGAGCAACTTCTTTACCATGCCCATTCTTAGGTACGGCCTTGTCATCTTCTTTTGCAGGCTTCTTATCTCCGGATTTATCCTCTACTGGTTTATCTGTATCTGCCTGAGGTTTTTTTTCTTCGGAAGGCGTAGCATCTTTCTTTTCAGCATCCGGTTTTGCATCGGCAGGACGGTCTTCCGGCTCGACTTTATCCGGCACCTTCTCTTCCACCTTTTCGTCTACTGCCTTATCCTCCGGATGCTCACCCGTTTTTTCGTCCGCCTTCTCTTCCGGCGGCTTTTCGTCCGGTTTGATCGGCCGTGACTCGATCGTTCCATCCGGGAGCGAGATCACGATGCGCTTGCCCTCTTCCATCGCCTTGGCGCCATCGGCACTATAATGGCTGTAAAGCTGATAGATGCTGAACGCGAACAATACCAGCGCTACATACAGCAGCGACTGCCATATACGGTGCGATTTGGAGCGTGGGCGTTTATGCGGTTTATCTGCCATCGCGGATCCTACGGTTTTTTACCCTGGTTTTGGGTATTGTTACGATAGATGTAGAGTGCATCAATCATATCGACGGCGCGCATCAACTGGTAATCGGTTTCAGCAAGCGGCTTCTTCTCACCGTCTTTATCCGATTTCTTCGCATCTTTCGCATCGTCTTTCTTATCCTTATCCGCTGGTTTAGACGTGGATTCATCTGCACCTTTGGCATCGTCATCCTCATTGTCACCTTTCAGGTGGCCCGGCAGATTGGCTTCCGTGGTGTTCTTGATCGCCGCGGTAACAGTCTCGAGTTTACCTTGTTCGACCACGATATCCGGCGTAATGCCTTTTGCCTGTATCGATTTGCCCGACGGCGTGTAATAACGCGAGGTCGTGAGACGGATCGCAGCGTTGTCCGGCAGCGGAATCACGGTCTGCACCGAACCTTTACCGAAAGATTTCGTACCCATGATGATCGCACGGCTATGATCTTGCAGCGCACCCGAGACGATCTCGGACGCAGATGCAGAACCACCGTTGATCAGCACCACGATGGGGAGACCATTCAGGATATCGCCTGCAGTTGCATTGAATCGCTTGGTGCTTTCCGGTTGGCGACCCCGTGTAGATACGATCTCGCCTTGTGCAAGGAACTCATCCGAAACGGCGATGGCTTGATCAAGCAAGCCACCTGGGTTGTTGCGGAGGTCAAGTACGATACCTTTCATCTTGCCGCCAAGATCCTTCTTCTGCTTCTCGATTTCTTTCTCGAGTAATTTGCTGGTTTGTTCAGAGAACGATGTGATACGGACATAGCCGACATCACCCTCTACATGCCCGCGGACAGATTTGATCTTGATCACATCGCGCTCCAGCGTCACTTCGAAGGGTTCTTTTTTGGTCTCGCGCAGAATCGTGAGCTTCACTTTGCTACCCACTTTACCGCGCATTTTATCAACCGCTTCTGCCAGTGTAAGGCCCATCACGGCGTTACCATCGATGTGCGTGATATAATCACCAGCCATGAGGCCAGCCTTGGAAGCCGGCGTTTCATCGAGCGGGGAAACGATCTTCACCAGGCCTTTTTCCATGGTCACTTCGATACCTAGGCCACCGAATTCACCCTTCGTCTGAACCTGCATTTCTTGGAATTCTTTCTTGTCGAGGTAGCTCGAGTGTGGGTCAAGGTGCGTCAGCATACCGTTGATTGCCGCTTCAATAAGCTCTTTATCGTTCGGCTTCTCTACGTATTCTTCACGTACTTTCTGGAATACATCGCCGAAAAGATCGAGCATTTTCAGCGTTTCTTTATCTTCCGCGTGCGATGCAAGCGGCAGCATGAGAAGACCTACAAACAGAATACCATAGTGGCGCAGATTCATATTATACCTTTGCTTTCAGTAGCGATTTTCCAGACATTTCTTTAGGCTGCGGGATATGCATCAACGACAGGATCGTCGGTGCAATATCACATAGCTTACCATTCATTAATGTTCCATTCACATTCGAAGAAACCAGCACAAATGGTACAGGATTAAGGGTGTGTGCCGTGTGCGGCTCTTTCGTCTCGGGATCGGTCATCATCTCCGCATTCCCATGATCGGCGGTGATGAGCAGCGCTCCTTTTTTCCTGAGCACCACTTCGGTCAGGCGGCCAAGCGAAGTGTCCACCGCCTCCACTGCCTTCACAGCTGCGGATTGTATACCGGTGTGGCCCACCATATCGGTATTGGCATAATTCACCACCACGAGGTCGTATTTATTCGACTCAATGGATTCCACCAGTTTATCCGTCACTTCATGTGCGGACATCTCTGGTTTCATATCGTAGGTCGCGACTTTCGGCGACGGGATGAGTACCCGTTCCTCGCCTTTGAATTCTGTTTCTCTGCCACCACTGAAGAAGAAAGTGACATGCGCGTATTTCTCGGTTTCTGCAATACGAAGTTGTTTTAAGCCTTTTTCCGCCACTACCTCACCGAGGATGTGTGTCAGCTTCTCTGGCTTGAAGAGTGCCGGAAAGAATGCATTCAGGGCATCGGAATATTCCACCATGCCGAGCAGGCTTGCGAATTTGAGTGGTTTGCGCTCGAACCCTTTGAAAGCAGGATCGGCAAAAGCAGCAAGAATCTGGCGGGCGCGGTCTGAGCGGAAATTCGCCATCAGCAAACCATCGCCATCCTTCATGCCCGCATAACTGCCGATAACGACCGGCTTGATGAACTCATCCGAAAGCTTCGCTTTGTAACTATCAAGTACGGCTACCTCTGCTTTTGCCGCCTTCGGCGCTGAAACGGAAGCCATCGCATCATACGCGAGCTTCACGCGCTCCCAGCGGTTGTCACGGTCCATGGCATAGTAACGCCCACTTACGGTAGCGATCGTTACGCCTTTGAAACCTGCGATCGCTTTTTCGAGTGCAGGAATGAATGTCTTTGCACTTTCAGGCGGTGTATCGCGACCATCCGTGAAGGCATGGATTGCAACCGGCACGCCCGCTTCTGAAATGATTTTCGCCAGTCCGATGATATGGCCGATATGGGCATGCACACCGCCATCGGAGACAAGACCCAGCAAGTGGCATGTACCCTTCGATGTCTTCAGTTTTGCGATGAAATCTCTGAGCACCGCTTCTTTGGCAAGGCTGCCGTCCTTGATGGCAAGATCGATACGCGGCAAATCTTGCATCACCACACGGCCGGCACCGATATTCATGTGGCCGACCTCCGAATTACCCATCTGCCCTTCCGGCAAACCCACATCAAGCCCGGATGTACCTAGCAGCGAATGCGGATATTGCTTCACCAATCTATTCCATACCGGCGTATGTGCCGCTGCGATGGCGTTGCTATCCTTCTCTTCGCGATGGCCCCAGCCATCTAAAATGCACAGCACCACAGGCTTCGGTATTGAGGGAGAGAGTTGAGTCATGGGTTACTGTTCGTCACTTTGCAGATAGCGTGCGGCCTTAGCGATATCCGTTGCATGATCCCCGATGCGCTCGAAATTGCGCGCTATCAACATCGCCTGCATATAAGATGGGATATTCTTTGGTGATTTCATCATGTCGCCCTGGATCTGTTTCGATACTTCAGAGAAGATGTCATCCACCACATCCTCGAGCTGCATCACCTTTTTGCTCTTTGACGGATCTTCGCTATCGAATGCTTTGACGGAAGCATGGATCATCTTCGATACCTGGTCCGCTAATTTTTCCATATTCTTCAGTACGGATTTATGCGGCACTTGTTGGAGTTTGCTGAATTTCTTGGTGATCTTCACCGCCAGCTCCCCCATGCGCTCGAGCATACCTGCCACTTTGATTGCGGATGCTACATAAAGCAGGTCGCTTGCCACCGGATTCCTGAGTGCCAGCATTTTGATGGCCTGCATCTGTGCTTCTTTCTCAAGCAGCACCACTTTTTTGTAAAGCGTCAGCGCTTTATCAAAGTCTTTTGTGTTCTTTGCAGGTTTACCACCAAGCAATCCTTCGGCAATTACCACCAGATCAACGACAGAACTACCCATCTGGTTCAGCAGATTGCTAAGCGCGGCAAGTTCACGATCGTATGCGGTAACGATATGGCTTTCTGCGGATTTTACTTTAGATTTTGTTTTTATATAGTCTCTCACGTGCACCTCATGAACCTAACCATGTGACTAAACACCAAAATTCAGGCAAGTGCAAGGTAGTTTACGGCGAAAGCACCGTATAAATCACGCCCGATGATAGGGATGGTTATGCAGGATGCTCCAGGCACGGTAAAGTTGCTCTACGAGCAAGCCCCTTACCAGCATGTGCGGCCACGTCATCTCACCCAGCGAAAGTACGAGATGCGCCTTCTTTCTGACGGATTCATCATGCCCGTCCGCGCCACCGATCAGCACCGCCATGGTACCGTATCCCTCATTCTGACATGCAGCAATTTTCTTGGCGAAAGCCGCGCTTCCAAAAGACTTCCCACGTTCATCGAGCACCACGATATAAGCCCCGTTCGGCACCTCCGCTAGAAGGAGTGCTGCTTCCTTGGATTTACGTTTTTCAGGGGTAGTGGTCTTCTTATCCTCGACTTCGATCAAGGTCACCGGCCATGAAAGGCGGGTTTTATAATAATGATAAAGCTCGAGCTCTGGGCCATTCCTGGCCTTGCCTACCGCCACAATCACGATTTTCATACGTTACCTAAACGTATGCAACGTGTTGTGCTTCGGAAAAATCAGCCTGCCACATTTTTTCAAGATTGTAGTATTCCCGCGCTTCCGGTCGGAACAGATGCACCACTACATAAGGGTTATCCATTACCACCCAATCACCTTCGGGCAATCCCTCAATCGAGATTTCTGACAAGCCAGTCTTCCTGACGGCCTCTGCTAGTTTTTCTGCCAGCGCACCCACATGCCTAGAAGACATACCGCTCGCTACCACCATATAATACGCAATATCGGTCTTGCCATCGAGATTTACCGTCACGACGTCAAAAGCCTTGTTATTATCAAGCGTGGATTGGATGATATCTAAAAGTGCACGGGCTCGCTGGAGGTTCACGGTTTCGTTTACCACGCTCCTCCTGCTTCCTTATGGTCATTTATCAAATAAATGTTTTTTACCATTAAATGCATTATACCATAGCGTTCGTAAAAAAAGCAATTTTTTCAACGGACAACATATTCAAAGTCGCTAAAAAACTGCATAATTCTTGCAAAAATCCTGTAAATGGTTCAATTTACAGCAAATTTGACGCACTGACATAATAGCAACACACTGAGAAACAATGTTTTCTTCATTATCGGATAAATTAGGTTCGGTCCTCACAAAACTACGTGGTAAAGGCTTTATCACGGAAGAGGACGTCAATGTCGCCATGCGCGAGGTTCGCATTGCCTTGCTGGAGGCAGACGTCGCACTGCCCGTCGTGAAAGACTTTATCACTAAAGTGCGTGAAAAAGCGGTCGGTGAATCGGTCATCAAAAGTATCTCGCCAGCGCAGATGGTAGTGAAAATCGTGAGCGATGAACTCACGGCTATTCTGGGTTCAGATGAATCTGCACTGAATCTGAATGCCGTTCCGCCGGCAGTGATCATGATGGTGGGCCTTCAGGGTTCCGGTAAAACCACATCGACCGCCAAAATCTCATTGCGCCTGCGCACCAAACAGAACAAGAAAATCCTGATGGCCTCGCTCGATACCCAGCGTCCCGCCGCGCAGGAACAGCTGGA
>RGZB01000039.1 GCA_010031735.1 Pseudomonadota bacterium
TAGACCCTATAAGAGTGGCACATATTTTCCCCTGATGAGGTACCCCATGAAATACGCGTTTTTTACATTGCTTTCCATTCTGTTCACCGCAAATGAAGTGTTTGCACAAGAGATGGCTGCAAATCCTGCGCAAGTGGGTGCGACGGGCGCGGGTGGGATGTTCGGTAACATCATCCCGCTGATCCTCATCTTCGCGATCTTCTATTTCATCATGATCCGCCCCCAACAAAAGAAAATGAAGCAGCATCAGGAGATGCTGAAAAACCTGCATAAAGGCGACGAAGTCGTCACCACCGGCGGTGTGATTGGCTTGGTAGTGAAAACCGACGAAGCCGCAGGCACAGTGGAACTCGAGATCGCCAAAGACGTGAACGTGAAGGTCGTGCGCGGTATGATCTCCGAAGTCCGTAAACTCGGTGCGGAGAGCGAGCGTCTGCAAAAAACCGCTGCTTTGGATAAAGGTGCAAAGAAACCTGCTGAAGAGAAAAAATAATGCTGCATTTCCCACGCTGGAAAGTCTGTCTCGTTGTGCTGGTCTGCCTTGCAGGCCTTCTGTTCTCCGTGCCGAATTTCATGCCGAAGGAATGGATGCCGACGGCGAAGCGTGCGAACCTCGGCCTTGACCTGCGTGGCGGCTCCTACCTGCTGCTGCAAGTGGGCTTCGATGCCTATTTAAAGGAACAAGTGCAATCGCTCCTCGATGACGTGCGTGCGCGCCTGCGTGATAAGCATGTCGGCTATACGGGCCTCAATGTAATCAATGGTGCGGTGGAATTTACGCTCCGTGATCCGGCGCAGTTCGACGATGCGAAAGCGGCGATCCGCGGCATCACGTGGCAGCTGGATATCAAAGAGAACAATGGGCGTGTCACGGTTTCTTATAGCGAGCAGATGATCGAAGAGATGCGCCGCCAGGTGGTAGGCCAATCGATCGAGATCGTGCGTAAACGCGTCGATGAAACCGGTACGAAAGAGCCGTCGATTGCACGCCAGGGTAAAGACCGTATCTTGCTGCAAGTGCCGGGCTTAGAGAATCCAGAGCACTTAAAAACCATCTTAGGTAAAACCGCGAAGATGACCTTCCACTTGATGGATGATGTCGAACCGTTCCCGCGCACAACGAAATTGGCGCCACCGGATTCCCAGCTGCTGCGTGGTGCGAAAAGCGAAGACCCAAACGGGGAGCGCTTCTATATGATCAAGAAGAAGCCGATCTTATCGGGCGATATGCTGGTCTCTGCAAGTGCAGGTTTCGAGCGCGGCATGGCGATCGTGAACTTCCGTTTCAACAATATCGGTGGCCGCAAATTCGCGGAGACCACACAGGCGAACGTCGATAAGCCGTTTGCGATCGTGCTCGATGACGAAGTGATCAGCGCACCCGTGATCCGCGAGCCGATCCTGGGAGGCTCCGGCATGATCTCGGGTAACTTCACGGTGCAATCGGCGAACGATCTGGCACTGCTGCTGCGTGCAGGTGCGCTCCCGGCACCACTCACGATCCTAGAGGAACGCACCATCGGGCCGAGCCTGGGCGCGGATTCCATCAAGAGCGGCACGTTCGCTTCTTCGATCGGCCTTATCATGACATGTATGTTCATGGTGCTGTGCTATGGCCGTTTCGGCGGTTATGCCTGCCTCGGGATGGTAATCAACTTACTGCTCATTCTGGCGATCATGTCGTTCATCCAGGCCACGCTCACGATGCCGGGTATCGCCGGTATGGTGCTGACGGTCGCGATGGGTGTGGACGCAAACGTACTGATCTTCGAGCGGATACGCGAAGAGCAGGATAAAGGCAAAACGCCGATCGCGGCGATCGATCAGGGCTTCCAACATGCGTTCTCGACCATCATCGACTCGCACATCACGACACTGGTTGCGGCATTCCTGCTGTATGCATTTGGCTCTGGCCCCGTGCGTGGTTTCGCGGTTACGCTCTCGATCGGCCTCCTCGCATCACTCTTCACCGCGGTGATGTTCTGCCGTATGATGATCATCCTGTGGCTGCGCCGTAAGAAACCTTCGCGCATCGCCATCTAAGGCCATCCCATGGATATCACACCGCTGATACCGTCCGACCGTAAAGTGATCAAATCCTACGGTGATGGGAAATTCACCCTCACGAACGGTGATAGTTACGGCCATTCCATCATCATCACGCCCGAAGGGGTAGAGGAGTGGGATATCGAATCCTTCGCCGACATCACCGAGGCGCATTTCGAAAGCCTACTCGCGCGTGTGAACGAACTCGATGTGGTGATCATCGGCACGGGTAAAGAATTCAAGACCTTACTTCCCAAGCTCCAGCAATCGCTGCGTGCCAAAGGCCTTCGCACCGAGACGATGGATACGGGGGCTGCCTGCCGCACCTATAACGTGTTACTCGCAGAAGAGCGCCGTGTGGCGGCGGCTTTGATCGCGATTTAACACCTAATTCCCTGATTAACGAAGTATTAAGCTTTGTTTTTTATACTTAAGAGTGGGGAGTTCTTATGGTACACAGCACCGATCCGTATGATCGTTTCAAAGAAATAGCAAAGGCAGATGTCACCGACTTGCAGGATGCACTTCGCCGCGATATCGCATTTGCAGGTAAGCACTCGGATAAAAATCATCTGGAACTGGTGCGTGCTTACGAACAATTCATCGATGGTCACGCAGAAGATCTCTACTTCCTGGCGGCGGCAGATGGCAACCATGCACGTGAGATAAAACCGATGCTGCGTGCGATGGCGAAATTCATCACGCAGGGCCCTTACCGCCTTTCTAAGGATGAGGTATCATTACTCAAAGACCCTAGCCGAATCCTAGATAAAGTCGCCGATCGTTTCGGCGATGATGAATGGTTCGATATGGAGAGCCGCGCTCACGATTTGAGGGATAGAGCCGATGAATGGCTCGATACACTCTGGAGCAAGGCGATGGGCGCATCGGCTGCCCGCAAATCCGGCCGTCCGGAATCCTTTGAAGATTTCATGGAACGCCCGGAGGCAGAGGCGGCACTCCGGATGCACCGCGACAGTATCTTTGCTGATATCTTCAGGAATGCAGACTACCAACCACCGGAGCGTAAACCCTGGCAGACAGCGGAGCAGCATTATGACGAACGCTGGCGTACGAAGCTGGGTTACGAACCAGCCAAAGACGATCCGTATGCCAAGGCTGCGCACTTCGCTTCTAAATTCCTACTGCGTTATTCAAAGGAATTGCAGAGCCACGAAACGGGTCTGGATGATTATCGTATGCTACGCTTTGGTTTGCAGCGCCTCAGTATGGGCGGTTCCTTTGCGCAGCGCGTAAAAGATTCCCTCGATCAAGGTGAGTTGATCCTGCGCCGAGCGAATATGCATCATGCGGCGGATTTCTTTGCCGAGCATATACGTCCCTGCTGGAGAGAGATAAGACATCAGCAGAATATCGATCGCGGAATGATATAATATATTGATAAATATACATATTTATCTGTAATTTCCCTGTAATATCTTTTTCTTATACTGATGATGTCTGTATCCGCGATCGTGTACTCTGGTAACTCTGCCAGTTGCACTTGCGGTGGCTCCCATCGGAAGATCGGGAGTGAGGTTGAGTCGATGGACAAGTTCGAAGTCTACGTCGTGCCCGCCCAGTACCTGACCTCGTTGATGTCGGGTGGCGGAAAAATCCCGGCGACGTCTGAGGATGGGAAAAAGACCATCCTGATCCGCGTCATGTCGCCACAGGAGCAAGCCAAGTTTGATGAAGAGTACGCGTTGGCCTGCAAGGAGAGCCGCGAGATTGCCCTGGAAGTCGCTTCAGAGCCGTAGAAGATGAGACGGTAAAAATAAGCGCTCGAAAAGAGCTGATATAATAGAACACCTCGCCCTAACCGGCGAGGTGTTCTCGTTTGGGGGTACTGAAAATAAAAAAAAGGCGGAGATCGCTCTCCGCCTTTTTACTGTGTGCCTAGCAATTACAATTGCACACCGACTTACGTCTGTCGTGCTATGCCGCTTTTTTCTTCAGAGCCTTTTGCAGATTCTCTGCTGCGAAATCCCAGTTCACGAGTTTCGTGAGGAACGTCTCCATGTAGTCCGGGCGACGGTTCTGGAAATCGAGATAGTATGCGTGTTCCCACACATCCATCGTCAGGATCGGGATCTGGCCTTTCGTGGAAGGAACTTCTGCGTTCGGCGTTTTCGTGACTTTCAGTTTGCCGCCATCGAGCACGAGCCATGCCCAACCGGAGCCGAATTGCGTCGCACCTGCATTCTTGAATTCTTCTTTGAATTTATCGAAGCTGCCGAAATCCGCGTTGATCTTGGTCGCGAGTTCGCCTTTTGGTTCACCACCGCCCGCCGGCTTCATGGAGTGCCAGTAGAACGTGTGGTTCCATACTTGCGCCGCGTTGTTGAAAATGCCCGCTTTCGCCGGATCGCCAGCAGAGAGCTGGATCAGCTCTTCGAGCGTTTTTTTCTCGAGGTCAGTGCCCGCAACCAGTTTGTTCAGGTTGTCGACATACGCCTTATGGTGCTTGCCATGATGGAAGGAAAGCGTGTTCGCAGTGATATGCGGCTCGAGCGCGTTCGACGGATAGGGCAGATCGGGAAGTGTGAAAGCCATGGTTTTTTCTCCTTGAGTTAGTTTACCTGCGGAAACCGTTTTTTCATCAGCGGCGAATGCGGCTTTGCCAAATGGCAAAACCAGTGCAGCACTGCCTAGTAAGCGCAGGAATTCTCTTTTGCTGATTTTCATATATGTAAGCTATACGGTAGTGGTTCCGGCCAGGCAAGCGATAACGATTCTCAGATGCCCTCTAACTCTTTGAGCGATAAACCTAAAGCCCCCGCGATACCACGGGCTTTGGTCATCGTCTCGCGCCACTCGTCCTCGGGAGTGGAATCTTCGACAATGCCGCCGCCGACCTGGAATTCGAAGCGCGTGCCTTGGATGACGAGTGTACGGATCACGACCGAGAGATCGACCGTACCATCGCCACCGAAATAGCCAATCGCGCCACTATAGATGCCACGGGCATAAGGTTCCAATGTGGAGCATAAGCGCATCGCCTCGATCTTGGGTGCACCGGTCATCGAACCGGGCGGGAAGCAATATTTGGCTAGTTGCAGCGGCGATACCTCCGCACGCTTCTTCCCTTGCACGGCAGAAGACATGTGATGGATGGTGGAATAACTCGTGATGTCGTAGAGGTCGGACACGCGAACCGAGCCGATCTCACATCCACGCGAGATATCATTTCGCATTAGATCGACGATCATAAGATTCTCGGAGCGGTTCTTGGTGCTTGCCTGCAACTGCTCTTTGTTGAAGATATCTTCGGCGACATTATGCCCACGCGGCGCAGAACCTTTGATCGGGCGGCTTTCCGCCATGCCTTCTGCGGTGAGTGTCAGCAGACGCTCCGGACTTGAGGAAAGAATAGCGGTGTCGCCCAGGCGCAGGAACGCGCTATACGGTGCAGGACTTACAGCGCAAAGCTTCGTGAAGAGTGCGAAGGCATCGGTTTCTTTCTCGAAAAGGCCGGTGAATTTGCGCGTGAGGTTCGCCTGGTAGATATCGCCGCGCAGGATCGCCTCCTGCACTTCGGTCACTTTCTTCAGATACTGCTTCTTCGTCATATCCGAATCGATTTTGCTGATCTTCGGCGCTTTATAACCACTGAATTTTTTAGGCGCGGGCAGGGCAGAGAGTTCCGCGGAGGATTTCGCCCAGATATCGATCTGCTTCATACGGTGGTCGAAACGGATCACCATTTTGTAGGTCGCCATATGCAGGTTCGGAAGCGCGATATGCCACGCTTTGTCGTGTGGCAATTCCTCGAGCACGTTCTTGAGTCCATAGCCGAAATAGCCGAACCACGCATTCTCATAGGTCGGTTGGCGGGTGGTGAGCATCGGCTCGAGCGGTTTGAAATCTTCTGCTACAACCTCGCGGTCTTTATAGAGCGCGAGTAGGGAGTAACGACCGGTGAAAGGCGCTTCCAACCCTGAATGCAATAACACGAAATCACCCGCAGAAGCGGGGATACCTGCGGCCATCTCGAGCGGGTCTACCCAATCATACGCGATGTGCTGCCACATAGCTTTCGATGTCCTTGCGGTAGATGATCTGCAGTGCTTCGGTGTAGGCGTGGTGTGTCCATGTCTTGTTCTCGAAACGGTGGACAGGCAGTATCTGCCAATGTGCATTGGTAAGAAATACCTCTTCGGCGTCGAGCATTTCCTGGAGCGGGAAGGAACCTTGGCGCACCGGATAAGGCGAAAGCCGAATCATCGCTGCGCGTGTGGTGCCAAGCAGCACGCCGCATTCTGGCGCAGGCGTATAGAGCATGCTGTCCTTGATCCAGAAGATATTGGCCGAGCTGGTTTCCGTGATGTGCTTCTGGCCATTCAGCAGCAGCGCGTCGAAGCAGTTTTTCTCTACGGCCTCCATCCGCGCAAGCGTACTGTTTAAGCCCTGTGCCAGTTTATATTCGACCGGCAGGCAGGCAGGCGAAGGTTTTTCGTAAGAGCTTAAACCTAACGCAATGACATCCGGTGCTTTGAAAGTACGGTTTTCAGCCTCGATCACGACCGTGGCCTTCGGTTTATCGGGAAAATATCCCAGGCTTCCCACCCCGCGGCTGATGGCGATACGGAGTACACCGTTTTTCACGTTATTCTTGGCGATCAGCTCTAGGGATAGCTTCCGTAGATTCTGGGTCTCAGCGCGGATCTTTATCGCCTCTAACCCGCTCTCCAGGCGCTTTTGGTGCAGTTCCCATTGGTAAGGTACCCCGCCATAAACTGCGATGGTTTCGAACACGCCGTCGCCGAAACGGAAGCCGCGGTCGGCTACCGAAATATGGGCTTCTGCGAGGGGAAGCAGCTTGCTATTTAGGACACAGTGGGTCATAGAATTCTGGTTTGTAACGATTTGTAACTGTTTTTTCACCGTTTTTGTATATAAATAAACGCGGTTCAAGAGGTTTTTATGTGCGGTATTATCGGTATCATCGGTAAAGAGAACGTGGCGGAATACATCATTGATGGTCTGCGTCGGCTGGAATACCGTGGCTACGATTCCGCCGGGGTGGCTACCGTACTCCATGGTAAGATCGACCGCCGCCGCTCGGCCGGCAAAATCCGTAATCTCGAAGAATTACTCCGCGAAAAACCCCTCTCGGGTAAGGTCGGCATCGGTCATACCCGCTGGGCGACGCATGGCGCGCCGAACGTCGATAACGCACACCCGCATGCGACCGACCGTGTCGCGGTCGTGCATAATGGCATCATCGAGAATTTCGCAAGCCTCCGTCAGGAGATGGAGAAGCTCGGGTATAAATTCTACACCGAAACCGATACCGAAGTCGTACCCGTCCTGATCACCTATTACATGGATCAGGGGATGGGCGTGGAAGAAGCGGTGCATAAAGCGGTAGGACGTCTTGAGGGTGCATTCGCGCTTGGTATGATATTCACCGATGAGAACATCATGATGGCAGCGCGCAAAGGCTCTCCGCTCGTCGTCGGCTACGGTAATAACGAGATGTATATCGGTTCGGATGCGATTGCGCTCGCACCGCTTACTAGCAAAATCTCGTACCTGGAAGACGGGGATATCGTGCTGCTCACCAAGAATTCTGCGACCATCAGCAACGGTGGCGTAAAGGTGGAACGCGAGATGGTGCAGAGCTCTGCATCGGCTATCGCAATCGGTAAAGAGAATTTCCCGCACTTCATGCTGAAAGAGATTTACGAGCAGCCGAGCGTGCTCGGAGAGACGCTGCATGCCTATTCGAATTCCGTGACCAAAGAAGTGCAGCTACCGAAATTGCCGTTCGACCTCGCGGAGATCGAGCAGCTGCATATCGTGGCGTGTGGTACATCGTATTATGCGGGACTGACTGCCCGTAACTGGATCGAGAAGTTTGCAAAAGTCCCGGTGATGGTCGATATCGCATCGGAATACCGTTACCGCGAAGTGGCGCTGCCGAAGAAGAATGGCCTGGCGATCTTTATCTCCCAATCGGGCGAGACAGCAGATACGCTTGCGGCACTGCGCTTCGTGAAGAAGCATAAGATGCGCACGATCGCGATCGTCAACGTGCAGGAAAGTTCGCTCGCACGTGAAGCGGATGCGGTGCTGCGTACCTACGCGGGCCCGGAGATCGGTGTTGCTTCCACCAAGGCATTCACTACACAGCTCATGACACTCTCCTGTTTCACGATCGCACTGGCGAAAGCGAAGAAAGCCATCACGGTGGAGGAAGAGGAGAACCTCACACGTGCGCTTTTGGAAGTACCTTCGCGCGTGGCTGAAGTGTTGATGCAGAACGAAGAGATCAAGAACCTCTCCAAAACCTTCACGACACCGAAAAGTGCGATTTATATCGGCCGTGGCACGGCATTCCCGATCGCGCTCGAAGGTGCATTGAAACTAAAAGAGATATCGTACATCCACGCCGAAGCGACCGCCGCAGGAGAATTGAAACATGGGCCCATCGCCCTGATCGACGAGAAAGTGCCGGTCGTTGCGATTGCGCCGCCGGATGAGTTATTTGACAAAACCGCATCCAATATCCAGGAAATCGCGGCACGTCGTGGCAGAATCATCTTGCTTTCCGATGAGAAAGGAATCCATGAATTGGCCTCGATCTGCTTTGCCTCAATCAAACTACCCGCTACCCATACCTTCGTCAGTCCGATGCTCTATGCTGTACCCGTACAGTTGCTGGCATATCACGTAGCGGTACTCAAAGGAACGGACGTAGACCAGCCGCGCAACCTCGCGAAATCCGTGACGGTTGAGTAAGCCACTCTAAGTTAACCAGTTATTAACCCTTCACGCGTATAGTGTAAGGTATAATAACGCCAATATGCGAAAGTGGGCGCGATAATACCGTATGAAGCTAGAAAATATCATAAAAAACAAAGCATTAATCGTTAATCAGTCATACATCAACGGCGAATGGGTGGAGGGCAAGAAGACGCTCGATGTCACCAACCCTGCGACCGGTGAGGTGATCGGTAAGGTGCCAGACCTTGGTGCATCAGAAACCACAGCGGCGATTGATGCGGCGCATAAAGCCTTCGAAACCTGGAGTAAAAAGCCGGCGAAAGAGCGCTCGGATCTGCTGCGCAAATGGTTCCAACTCATCATCGAACATGCCGATGATCTCGCATCACTCATGACGGCGGAGCAGGGCAAACCGCTTGCCGAATCCAAAAGTGAAATCAATTATGCCGCTTCGTTCGTCGAGTGGTTTTCGGAAGAGGCCCGCCGTGTGCGCGGCGACATCATCCCGACCGTATCGAACGATCGCCGTATCCTGGCACTGCGCCAGCCGATCGGTGTGGTGGCGGCGGTAACGCCGTGGAATTTCCCGTCGGCCATGATCACGCGTAAAGTGGCGCCGGCACTTGCTGCAGGCTGCACGGTGGTGGTGAAGCCGGCGGCACAAACGCCGTACTCCGCGCTTGCGCTGGCGAAACTTGCCGATATGGCAGGATTCCCGAAAGGTGTGATCAACATCGTAACTGGTGAAGCAAAAGCGATTGGCGGTGAGATGACCTCGAATCCGCTGGTACGTAAAGTAAGCTTCACCGGTTCGACGGAAGTCGGCAAATTGCTATACCGCCAATCGGCGGATACCGTGAAAAAGATTTCGCTCGAACTGGGCGGCAACGCGCCGTTCATTGTGTTTGATGATGCGGATATCGACTCCGCGGTCAAAGGTGCGCTGGCATCGAAATACCGCAATACGGGTCAGGCCTGCACGTCCACCAATCGTATACTGCTGCAACAGGGCGCGCATGATGCCTTCACGAGCAAGCTCGTCGAGCAAGTGAAGAAATTGAAAGTATGTGCTGGCTTTGAAACCGGTGCACAGCAAGGCCCATTGATCGATACGCGTGCGCTGGAGAAAGTCGAACGCTTGCTTGCCGATGCGGTGAAGCAAGGGGCGAAGATACTGACGGGTGGTAAACGCCACGCGCTCGGTGGTACGTTCTTCGAGCCGACCGTGATCACCGGGATCACCGAATCGATGCAGATCGCGAAGGAAGAGATCTTCGGTCCGGTCTCTGCCGTGATGGTGTTCAAGAATGAAGCAGAAGCGATACAACTTGCCAATAACACGCATTATGGGCTGGCATCCTATTTCTATACGAGGGATATTGGCCGCATCTGGCGTGTATCTGAGGCACTGGAGTTTGGCATGGTCGGCGTGAATGAGAGCTTGATCTCGAATCCGGTTGCACCCTTCGGGGGCATGAAGGAATCAGGTCTCGGCCGTGAAGGCTCGCACCTTGGTATCTACGAGTTTACGGAAGTGAAATATGTTTGTATGGGTGGGTTATAGTAGTGTCACGCAAGCAGCATCATAAAGGTAGGGTCAGTGCCAGTGTGCCCGATAATGCGGCGGCTGAGATAAGGCCAAAGGTTGGTATCATCACGGATGATCCACTGGTTGCCTTTGCGGTTTACCGCGAGGTGGTTGCTGCGACCCCAGCAAGGAAGCTGCAGGATCACTTCGATGCCGTTGTTTATACTCGCACACTTGACGATGCTTCAGATAACTTCAGCCTTTTCGAGGGCACCTCTGCGATGAAGAGCGTGGGCTGCATGTCGGCGGTATTCCCGGATCGTATCGATCAGGCCAAGTTGAATGAAGTCTCCGGAAAAGTTCCGCTGCAGGTGATGACGTATGCTTTCAAAGGCCTGCCTGCGATTACGCCCGATATGCTTGAAGGCATCCGTGACAATATCAAACAGAAGGTTCGTCCGGATGGGGAGCTCGGCCTTAAATACGACAGGGCGATGGAGATGATTAATCAGTGGGCGGATGTCTGCGCGCATGCCGCCACGAATACAAGGCGTGAAGGCCTCGTAAGTGTGTCACCGACTAACAAACGGGTTAAAGAAGAAGTGATGCTAAGGGCGGCTCGCGATCCAAACCGCTTCAAGAATCCTTGCTTCGTGGGTGTGCATGGCGGTATGGGCCCAGATTCAGGCAATGAAGCCTTACATAAACTCGGCACCGATCATAAGGCTGCTGTATTCCTTGTGAGTGCATGTTCAACACCGAACGCAGCGGAATTCATTCTGGATGTGATTGCAAACCGCATGGAGCATATCCGTCAGCTTCTCGATCCTTATCCGAAGATTCGTCATGCCCGTGAACTTATCAAGCGCATGGCTCCGGATTCTGTCCTTCATGCCTGCAATACGGCGCAGTTCTTCGACGATCGTCTCCGCTCTGATGGATATAGCGCGGTCAACATCGTGGAGGAGACAGTGAAGCGTCTGCCGAAAGATTCGCGTGTTCTTATATTGGGTACGACTGCAACCGTGAAGAGCGGCCTCTACGCACAGGCACTCGACCGTGCGGATAGAAGCGACATAACCTTCGTGAAACCCAAACAGGAAATGGTGCAGGATGTACTTGTCGATCTGCAAGACTCCGTCAATCGTACTATCTGGGATTTATTGATGCTCGGGAAATATAAGGAAGCTTCGCAGGCACTATTCGGGGTGGTGAAAAAATACATGAACGGTAGTATCCAGGAAGCTGGCAAAGGAACTGCTGTAAATGGTTATGCGGAGCAGGCTGCTGCATCACAAAAGGAAACGTATGCACTTTGTGCCTGCACGGAGATCATTTTTGGTCTGGCAGGTATTCTGGATAAGAAAAAAATCATCGACCCCATGGAAATCGCGACCGAAGTAGCTGCAGAACAGGCTTCTGCAGCACAAACGCTTCGCCGCCCGCGTGCCGACCGCTTAAGCCGTATTGCCTCAGGCTCTTCAGGTAGTTGGGTTCCAGGCTCGTAATTCAATAATACTTGCTAAACCAGTACGATAATCGTTAAGATTCATTCTTAACTAAAAATTAGTATTTGTACTTTAGTATACGAGCATGGGCAACGACAGCGACGGCTTCCACATAGACAATTATAAAGGTTATCACACGGCAGGTGCCATGACGCGCATCTACGGTGGCGGTGTGAATCCGGATGCAGTGAATGTGATCCTTCAATTTGCCGCGAGTGGCGAGAGTGAGGAGATATCCTTGCTGGATTATGGTTGTGGCTATGGCCGCTATATCGCGCTTGCGGAATATTTGGGCGAAAGGGGATTCAAGGTGAATTACGTGGCGTATGACCCCTTCGTGCAGGCATTGCAACAATGCGAAGGCAATCTGGTAGGTAAGAATTATACGCGCATCGGTGGCGCAGATTTGAATGCGGATTTCGACGTGATGCCGAAAGATATGAGCTATGCCGGCCCGATTTATACCAACGGTAACGTAACGGTCACGTTGCTCCATGGTGAGTTCCATGTGAATCCCGACCGCATTCGCCAGCTGATCGGCGAAAGGGACATCTCTCTTTGCATGTTAGGTACCCTTTCCCACGTTTCGGAATTTGATGAGCGCGTAGAGATTATGCGTATGTTCGATAAGATGTCTCGTTTGGGTCTGATTATGGAATTACCGAATAAGGATATTGCCTGGAAAGACGAGCAGGCAAAATACCAAGAACTTGCGAGGACACAGGGTGGGGTTTTCGGTCTTAAGAATCCCGGAATATCGGATATTTATTATTCCCGCCCGAACGGCCATGGTGGGGAACTCCAGATCTACCTACATCTATATGATAAAGACACGCTCAACCAGGAGCTCAATAGCGCGGGCATAAATAATGCCCTGGTGACGGGTACCACGGCCACCGCAAAGGTGCCGGTGAGGGATTTTGCAGCAAGCGTACGCCGCCAAAGCCTGGAACAATCGCCGGATTTTATGGTGGTGTTGGCAAAGAAAAACATTGATATTCAGGTGGATATAGGGGTGGTGCTGGGGCCGGGCAGAATCTAAATTCGATTAATGTTTTATTAACCATTATCTGGTATCTTTTAGCTATGAAATTGACAGACACGCAAGCAGATGAATTCTATAACACGATCCTGAAGCTATACGATATGGCGGAAGGTGTGATCGACGTGGTCGAGCAAGAGCACACGACGAATAAGGATGTGCAGATCGATCTCGCCGAGCCTGTGGTAGAGCAAGTGGGCGAATCTGCGATTGCGCTCTGTGAATCGTTTTCGAATTTCGTGAAGAGCGGGAATAAGCCTTCGCCGACGGATGTAAGAAACTTTGAAGCAGCGCTCCGTAAGATTTTCGGTGTGGTGTTGCAATTCAAGGAAAAAGTCAAAGACATGCCTAAATTAGTGGCGTAGGTGGGGATTTATGAGCTCTTCGTATCAGACATATCATTTACTGGGCAAGGAATACACGGTAGGCGGTAGCCATCGTGCGGAGCTTGCGGATCTCAGCAGACAGAACCCCCAACTGGGACCGCTGGTAGAAAAAGTCATGGCGATTGCCGACTTCGCAGCGGTGCTTGTGCAGGCGGGTCAGGATCTGGGCCTTGTGAAGAATGCAAAACTCATTGAACCGGGCCGCGATGAGCAGGGTATGTCCCGTGACCGTGGCAGCAGTGGCCGCGATCTGAAATTCTAATCCGTATAACGAGATGCAATGAAAAACAGGCGCCTTTGAGGGCGCCTGTTTTCGTTTTAACGTAGGGTTTTACTTAGGCAGGCTCTTTTTCGCCGAAGCTTTCAGCGAATACATCTTCCCAGGAACCTTGTGTTGCGGCTTTGGTATATTCCGTGACGCGGTTCTCGAAGAAGTTCGTGTGTTCCACGCCGTTTAGGATCTCGTCCAACCACGGCAGCGGATTTTTGACAATGTTATAGATCGGTTGCAGATCGAGCTGCATCAGGCGGCGATCAGCGATGAAACGGATGTATTCCTTCACTTCGCGCGAGGTCAGGCCCTGAATCGATCCTTCGATATTGAAAGCGAGATCGATGAACGCATCTTCATGGTTGATGATGGTGTCGCAAGCCTTGTAGAGCTCGCGCTTCAGGTCATCGGTCCATACTTCCTGGTTTTCGCTGACGAAGGTTTTGAACAACTTGATGATCGAGTTGGTATGGAGCGATTCATCGCGCGCCGACCACGTCACGATCTGGCCCATGCCCTTCATTTTACCGAAGCGCTGGAAATTCAGCAGGATCGCGAAAGAAGCGAACAGCTGCAGCCCTTCGGTGAAGGCGCCGAATACCGCGAGCGTCTTCGCGATCTCGGTTTTGTTCTCCACGTTGAACTGCTGCATGTAGTCGTATTTGTCTTTCATCTCTTTGTATTGCGTGAATTCCTGGTACGTCACTTCCGGCATGCCGAGGGTGTCGATCAGGTGCGAATACGCCGCGATATGGATCGTCTCCATGTTCGAGAACGCGGAGAGCATCATCTGCACTTCCGTCGGCTTGAACACGCGCGAATAATGGCGCATGTAGCAGTTGTTCACTTCGATATCCGCCTGGGTGAAGAAGCGGAAAATCTGGGTGAGCAGGTAACGCTCTGCTTCAGAGATGGTTTTCTTCCAGTCTTTCACATCGTCTGCCATCGGGACTTCTTCCGGCAGCCAGTGGATTTTTTGCTGGGTCATCCACGCTTCGTATGCCCACGGGTATGCAAAGGGTTTGTAGATGGGTTTGGCATCTAATAGTGACATAGTTTACTCCTTGGATAATTCATTCTTTTTATCGGCTAATGTTACGCCTGAATATAACAGGCCTAAAATAGCCAAGGGTGCGAGATAGGTAGATACAAAACCTCTTCCAACAAAAATAATCTCGAGCCACCACGCAATCAGGAGACCCACTGAAATGTAGTGAATCAGCTTTCGTTTGGAGATAGAAAGTCTTACTGGCACGCTAGGCACTCTTCATATTTCGAACCGTCTTCCTTCTTGCTTTCTTTGGATTTGTAAGCCGGTTGCAGTTTCATCTCGAGCTGCTGCGCGTTATCTTCTACCGAGCGCGACACTTTTTCCGAACGTTGGATAGAGGTCGAGCGGCAGTAATACAGGCTTTTTACGCCCTTTTTCCACGCCATGAAGTGTACATCGTGCAGGTATTTCTTTTGCACGTTCCCTGGCATGAACACGTTCACTGATTGTGCCTGGCAGATGAATTCCGTACGGTCAGCCGCATGTTCGATGACCCAGCGTTGGTCGATTTCCGGTGCTGTTTTGAACACGTCTTTCTCTTCTTCCGTCAGGAAGTCGAGGTGCTGCACGGAGCCTTCGTTCGTCGCGATGGTAGACCAGATTTCATCGGTGTTCTGGCCACGCTCCTCGAGCAGTTTGAGGAGGTGTTTGTTGCGCACGTTGAAAGAACCGGTGAGTGTCTTCTGTACGAAGCTGTTCGCTGCATACGGTTCGATACCCGGGGAGGAATTGCCTGCGATGATCGAGATCGACGCCGTTGGCGCGATGGCGATTTTGTTGCTGAAGCGTTCGTTCACGCCGGCTTCCGCTGCATCTAAGCAGGGGCCGCGTTCGAGCGCGAGTTTCTGTGAAGCGGCATCGCAATCTTCACGGATGTGCTTGAAGATACGTTTGTTCCAGACTTTCGCCATCACCGATTCCATCGGGATGTTCTTACCCTGCAGGAAAGAGTGATAACCCATCACGCCCAGTCCCACCGAACGCTCACGCATCGCGGAATAAGTCGCTTGGTGCATGGTTGCCGGTGCACGGTCGATGAAGTCCTGCAGTACGTTATCGAGGAAACGGAGCGTATCTTCGATGAATTGTTTGTCGTTCTGCCATTCTTCATAGGTTTCAAGATTGAGTGAAGAGAGGCAGCAGACCGCCGTACGCTGGTTGCCGAGATGGTCGATACCGGTCGGCAGCGTGATTTCACTGCAGAGGTTCGAGGTTTTGACATGCAGGCCCAGTTTCTTATGGTGTGCCGGGATGTGCTTGTTCACGTTATCGATGAAGAGCATATACGGTTCGCCCGTTTCGATGCGTGCGGTCAGCAGTTTGATCCACAGTTCGCGGGCATTGACGATCGCGACCATGCTGCGGTCGCGCGGGGATTTCAGTTCCCACGGCTCATCGTTCTCGACCGCTTTCATGAACGCGTCGGTAATCACCACACCGTGGTGGATATTCAATGCCTTACGGTTCGGATCGCCACCGGTCGGACGGCGGATCTCGATGAATTCCTCGATTTCCGGATGGTCGATCGGAAGATAAACCGCGGAAGAGCCGCGGCGGAGCGAACCTTGGGAAATAGCGAGGGTAAGAGAGTCTTGTACGCGCAGGAACGGGATCACACCCGAGGTTTTACCATTGCCGCGCACGGTTTCGCCGATGGAGCGCAGATTGCCCCAGTAGCTACCGATACCGCCGCCACGAGCGGCGAGCCATACGTTTTCGTTCCATAACCCGACAATACCATCCAGGCTGTCTTCGGTTTCGTTCAGGAAGCAGGAAATCGGCATGCCACGGTCGGTACCGCCGTTCGAGAGAACCGGGGTCGCGGGCATGAACCACATATTACTGATATAGTCATAGATGCGTTGAGCGTGTTCGGCATTATCGGCGTAGGCAGAGGCTACGCGTGCGAACAGGTCTTGGTAGCTTTCACCGGGGAGGAGGTAACGGTCCTGGAGCACGGCTTTCCCAAATTCGGTCAACTTGGCGTCACGGGTTCGGTCGACTTTGATGGCCATTTTCTTGCCCGTCAGTTTGACCGGTTTGATCTCGCTTTGAGAACCGCTGGTGTTTGTTTCAATCTGCATCATATGGTTACAGCTCCTTAAGCTTATTTAACCTGTATCCCTAATTTCATCGTCCCACTGCTAATAGTATGTATGTGCCATTCGCATGTCTAGATAAAGGATACATAAAATGTATATATATAGTGTCTTGTTGCATGGATACCACAACATTTAGTGGTATATACCATAGTACTGTACCTATGGAAGGAACCCCAATATCTAGTGGTCTAGTGTTTCGGAGGGATTGTCATACTAGGTCTAAAGTTACATGCTATACAAGAACAAAAATAACTTTCTTTTAAGCGTCCGTAATACATTCCTTTTTTACCAAGAACCCTACCGATGGACTAGGTAGTACTCAGGCGAAAAGGGGAATAGGATTTTACCGGAATGGTACAAAAAACCCGCTTAATACTTTTTTAATGTTTCTGTTGTAGTTTAGAGTAAGAAACCAATATCAATCGGAGTATACCTATGCCAGTAAATCCCCGCCTGTTTGAGTTTGTAGAGACTCAAGAGCAATTACAAGGCGCGCTCTATGAAGTAATTGAATTACTTCGTTTGAATATGGCCACGATACTCTCCGATAATATGTATGTGGCGGATGGCAAACATCCAAAAAGCCCACGTTCCGCAGCGATGTTAGGCAAAGCCGAAGCGGATCTGGATGTAAAAGAATCCACCGAGAATAAACAATATAAAGGACTGCGTGGCAACGCAGTGGTCGAGATTGGCGAGAAGAAAACCTTCTATAAAGGTACGATTGGTACCGCTCTCGAGAAATCCGCAGAAAACGTTAAGGGTATGGAAGAGGCGCATCAGCTGGCGATGGCGTTCATCCAGGCACTTGCACGCACGAATAATTTTACGGTCGATGCATTGGCGGATCTTCGCTCCAGCGACGACGGAAAGAAAAGGAAAGCACAAGCAACGCTCAAGAAATTCATCGTCGTTGCGATGAACCGTATGATGGGTGAAGACGACACCCTTCAGCCGACTTCCTGGAAAGACATCAGCGGTGTAGAGCCGAAAACCGTTCTTGCACTTGAAGCCTTCAGGGACATGATGCTGGAGATGGTGGAGAATTCGCGCTTAGCGACAGTAGGTGAGCGTGAATGGGCAGAAGGTACACCTGCAAATGCCTATCCGTTATTCCCAAACGAATTACTGCGTATAGTGTTCGATAGGGAAGCAGAAAAACGCACGACGGTTGCTGCTGCACGCACGCATACCAATCAAACGGAAGCAGGATGGCGGGCGCTCGTTGAGAAACACAATGGTATCATGATATCAGAGGGTTTCGATCCGAAAGTGATTGGATCTGAACCGCTAAAAGGTACACGTCTTGCGGTTCCGCTTGCTGTTCCGGTGCTTGCAGATGCACCCGGTAAAAGCGATGCGCGCACAGAAGAAGTGGATGAACCAACGGTAGTGGATGATGGTCTCCTGCGTAAAGATTTACGTCCAGGCAAGGTAAAAGAAGGTAAAAAGCCGGGTGCTGCGCGCACGGCAGGTGACGATGATGAGCCAAACGTCTTCGTTAAAAGATGGAGATTACTGACAGCAGCTTCCCTCACACTTCTTGTGGGTGGTGGTTTGTGGTTGGGTCTCGGTGGTCGTAAGGAAGGGCCCAAAGAACTCGCCTTCACCGATCCGGTTGCTGCGAAGAAAAAAGCCGAAGAAAAACCAAAGGTCGTGACCCCGCCAGTAGTGGTGACACCGCCGGTTGTCGTAACACCGCCGGTTGTCGAGAAGAAAGATCCGGAACCGGTGGTGCCGCCGGTTGTTGAGAAGAAAGATCCGGAACCGAAAGTAGTGCCTGCAGAAGATCCTGCGGTGAAGCATGCGAAATATGTAGCGCAGCTGCGCACCGCACGCGGTCAAAAGCTCTACGATCTTTCACAGGACAAAAAACTACTTACGAAAGAAACAGAGAAATATTTGCCGGAGTTAAAAGCGGCAGGCTTCGTTCCTACCAGCACGGTTCTTTTAGTGCCGCGTGGCACTGTTGCGGGTGGTAAAGAGAAGGGGCCAGAATCGTTAAAAGAAGCGACTGCGCTTCTTGCTTTCCGAAATGGTAATGAGGTGGTGATTGCAGTGCCAGATATTGGTGGTGGCGCTAATTTCCGCGCAGATAACGGCAGATATGCACTTTTCGGTAGTGGTAAAGAACTGATGGCAGTAGATTCAAACGGTAAGGAAGTTCCGTTTGGCCTCGATCCGGCAAAAGATAGTGTGACGTTCCGTCGTGTGCCTCCGTTCGTGCCGAAGGTCGGTGCGGATGATGAACAGAATAAGCAGATCGCACAGCGTACAGGTATCGGTGTGGGTAACGTATATCTCGGTAAAATGGGATTTGATGGCGGCATTCTTGCAAGCTTCGCGGGTATGGAGCCTATTCCTGCTGATGAAGCAGCGAAGTTTGATGCGCGTTTCAAGGCACTGGGTGTCAAGAAGTTCGAAGTTCCGACTGTCAGCGTCACGGTAGGTGCAGGTGGTGTGAATATGAACTTCAATCAAAACCAAGCGCTGACATCTTCGCCGCTAGCTACCTATAACATCCGCAAAAAAGGTGCGGATGAGCTGAAGGCAGAAATGGCAAAACTCGATGCCGATGCGGCAAGGGGCAAGGGTCAGAAGAATATGGCCATCTTACCGGTGGATATCGAGATGAAAAATCAGAAAGGCGAAAACACCGTTGGCATGATCGGTATGACCTTCATGGCGCCGGTTACGCAAGATACTGCCGTACGCTTAGTATTGATGCCAGAACGCATGAAAACCCTCGACGGTAAGAAAACGTACATCAACATCAACGTCAACGAATGGAAAACGGGCGAGACATTCACCAAGATGACGTGGGAAGTAGGTGCGCCACCGGTGAACCTTGCCGAACAGACTAAAGCTGCGATGATCAAAGGTAAGATTGGCCACAATCTTCCGGCAGATTTATTCTCGAGCTATATGGGAGAGCAGGGTAAAAACTCTGGTATCTTCTATCCGTCTGTAACGAGTGAGACTGGTTTGGTGACAACGAAGCTCAGCAGGGCAACGGCTTATGGCTTAATGCTCGTGCCGCCGCCGACTACACAGGTGAACTTCACGGATGATAAAGGTTTCGTTGTCAAAGGCAGAACGCAGCCACTCGGCAATTTCCTGAGTGTTGATCACATTGTGCCGGGCGGTGTTGCGATCGATGATTACAAAGGCTTCCAGGCAGATATGAAAACCAAAGATGCGAAGCTTGCTTTCTTCCCGGCTTCGGGAATTGATCTGAAGGGTCTGGAGCAAGATAAAGATCAGGGTCCTGCACAAACGAATCGTGACGTTACGATTCCTCCGCGTCAGGCTGGTGCGACACTCGGTAAGGGTCGCTAATATCGTATATTCATCGCGGTAAAAATGTCGCAGATGCGAATTCTATACATTCGCACGCTCTGATTGTGATGTATTTTTTGTGCAATATGCTGTATTGTCATAGGAAATCATAAACACAAAAAGTAGTGGTATTGTGAATAATCCCCCGGATAAACCAAATCCGCCAACGACACCACCGGCTGCGAACAATCCGCAACAGCCGAAGCCTGCTGTCGCGCCACAAGTTCCGCCGCCAGGCGTGCCACAAGGCGTAAATCCGCAAATGCCGCAAGGCATGCCACCGAACATGCAACCGCTGCCGCCGGGTTTTGTCCCTCCGCCGGGCTTCGGCGGAG